>JAAWLQ010000099.1 GCA_022797995.1 Lachnospiraceae bacterium | reverse complement strand
CCAGCTGCCTGTCATATCCGTCAATCAAATAAGCTTCGCAGGGCAGGTCAAACACATGTCGCTGCAGATAGGTCAGGACAGCGCGCAGCAGATTGCTCTTGCCGAAGCCCTCTCTCCCATAGATTCCGACAGTGCCCACATGGGCCAGATCTATGGTCACCGGCTCTATCTCGCTGTAGGTCAGCGCTACAGGAACCACGAAAGGTGCGAATTCCTCTCCCTCCCAGTATTCTTCCGTCAGCACCGGAGGAATGGCTGGAATGGCTCTGGCCCGCCGTCTGCCGTACCTTTCTGACATCCTGCTCACAAATTCCCTGGCCTGCTCAATGCGCCGGCCCTCCGTCCGTCGCTGTTCGCCGCCTGTCTCCACGATACCGTCAAAGGGCAGATACACCTGATATTCATACACGGTCTTCTCAATGGACACCAGGCCACGGCCCTGGACATTCCCCGGCCGAATGGGACAGCGGTCGAAAATATTATTATACTCACTGCTTTCTGTACAGTTAAAGGCAAGCCTTGTGGCAAAATTACTCAGATATTTATAGCTCAGCCCCATCATCTGCTTCGCGGTGGCAATGACGGTGACGCCCAGCGCCAGTCCTTCCCGGCAGATATTCAGCATGGCATCCTCATACTCCTGGAACAACTCCTTAAATGCGGCCAGATTGTCAATCACAATCACAATCTGCGGCTTATCCGGCGAGGCGGTCTGCTCCAGATAGGCTTCGTAGGAGCCGATACCCATCTGGGAAAAGGTCTCCTTGCGGTCGGCAATTTCCTCCCGAATCATTTTGAAGAAATTCTTCAGCTTCTCATCATCGGCATCCGTCAGCACACCGCCCACATGGTTCAGTCCCTCGTAGATTTTTAACACCTTGGAGGCAAAGTCCAGAATGTAAACCGCCACCTGCCCGGGATCGTAGTTCTCCGCTATCCCTCGCAGTATGGTCTGCAGCAGCAGCGTCTTGCCTGTCTGGGCCGAACCTACAATCATGATATTCCCCTGGGAAAGGTTCACACTTACGGGAGGTTGAATCTGATTGGCCGGATCATCGTACACACCCACAGGCACGCTGATTCCGGTGCCCGCTGTCTTCCCATCCTCCGGATAATCAATCACTTCCGGCAAAGGAGGCAGGCAGATGCTGGGAAGCCTGGTAATGCAGGCGTCCTGGCAGTACTGATCGATATACCGAATCATTGCCTTCAGCTGAGTTATCCTGCTCCCATCACCGGACTGCTGTGCTTTCCGTTCATAGACCACCGTCCGTTTTCCGGTAAAGGATACCTCCGAAACGGAGAATTCCCGCATATTGCCGTTCTTGTCACTGACCGCAGACGCTCCGCTGTAAGCAGATTGGAACAAGGTAAAGATTTCGTTGTTGCCCACCTGCAGATAAGCCCGGCCCGGTTCTCTGATTTCCGCCGCAAGAGGCGAACGCAGTACTTCGTTGCTGTCTTCCCTCGTAGCTACCTTCAGACACAGCTTGAATTTCGAGTTACTCCATATCTGCTCATTTACCTGACCTGCCGGCTTCTGGGTTGCCAGAATGAGATGAATGCCCAGACTTCGCCCCACCCGAGCCGTGCTGATCAGCTCCTTCATGAATTCCGGCTGCTCCGCTTTCAGCTCTGCGAACTCGTCCACAATCAGGATCAGATGAGGCAGCGCCGTTTTGGTTTCCCCTGCCCGGAATTTCGCAATATACTGGTCGATATGGTTCACCTCGTACCGGGCGAACAGTCGCTTCCTCTTCTCCAGCTCCGCCCGGATGGACAGCAGCGACCGGTTCATTTCATGACTGTCTATGTCCGTAATCTTCCCGATGAGATGGGGCAGAGCCTCGAACTGGTTCGCCATGCCACCGCCCTTGAAATCTATAATGACAAAGGATACTTCATAGGGATGGAAATTCACCGCCGCAGAGAGAATATAGGATTGCATAATCTCACTTTTTCCGGAACCGGTGGTACCGGCCACCAGACCGTGAGGGCCGTGGGCCTTCTCGTGGAGATCCAGGAAGATTTTACTTCCTTTCACATCCACACCCAGAGGCGCTGCAAGGGATTTCTGCACATTGGCCCTGCTCCAGCGCTCCGACAGATTCAAATCCTCCGGTGACAGAATGTTTAGCAGCTCAAACAGCGTAATGTTGGATGTCAGCCTGGAAGAAAGGGCAATTTTCTCACAATATACCGGTGCAAGCCGCTCCGCCGCAAAGCGGATACTCTCGTCACTGACAGCTTCCCGCACAAAAGGGCAGGCGAATTCTTTATTATCTCTCAGCCGGAGCGTTCCGCCACCCGGTACCAGTTCCACGATTTCCCCGCAATACTGGGGCAGGTTCTCCTTATATTCCTTGAAATAGACAAAGCTCACCCCGCACTCCACGGACTGAGCCGCGTATTTTGACAGGGGATGTGTCTTTATGGCATATTCCTCCAGCACAAAAACCACCACATGTGGCAGCGGCTCAGGCCTCTCCGCTCTCTCGGCCGCCGCTTTCCGCTCTGTCATCAGCGCATACAGATACTCGAATACATTGTCCCGGCTCTCGTCGTCGCAGACAATCCCGCGCATACCGCCGCCGGACTCCTTAATATGAGGAAACCATTTTATCCATTCATACTTTTTCTCTTCCCCCCGGGGAAGCAGCACAATGATCTGCACCTCTTCATAGCTGTGCAGAACACAGATATCCAGGAGCATATTTTTAAAGAAAGCATATTGCTCTCCGGAAGCGCCGATGACGCCCACTGCTCCTGCTTCCCGCAGATGCAGCATCACAGGCGCGTTCTTTATCATCGCATACTCGTCATGAAGCTGGCGGGGAACCGCCATCAGCTCATTTTCCACCTTGATATGCTCTTCCTGCTGATATGTAATCTCACGCTTCGCGGGGACCGCTCCCAGACCTGCTCTCACATGAAGAAAATCCGCATCATCAGAAGAGCGCTCGAACAGTCTGCCGGAAAAAGTCTTCACGAAATCCCGTTCTATGTCCTCACCGGGATAAATATCATTCAGCGCATTCCTCTCCTTCTCCTGCGCGGCCTCGATCTCCTGCCGCTTGGCGCTCACATAAGCGGAATAATCCTGCTTCCATTCCGCCAGATCCTTCTCATACCGCTTCCTGTTGTAGATAAAACTGGTCACAGAAGTGACAATACCCACAGCCATAGTGGCGACACTGAAAATCAGGAATGTGGGATTGCCGGAAGCAGTCCCGCCGATGATACCGCTTCTTGTAAGCACGGTCACAGCCATCATCAACAGTGCCGGGGACAGCTGCAGCACCAGATTATCCCGGGGCTTCTCTGGCTTCTGTGGAGGATTCAGAACCTCCACCGGTGTCGTATCAAAGTCATAAAGCATCCGGGGGCTGCGATTCAGCTTCGGATAGTCGAAAGCCGGCGTCTCCTCCCGCAACGGCTGGGAAGAAATTCCGGATATGTGCATATCTTCACGCTTCGCCGTATACAACACCTGATTCTTAAAGTAAAAGCTATAGTCGGCCAGCCCGATAAAATCATACTCTCCCACCTGTGCTTTCCCGAACAGGCGGATTCCGTTCAGTGTTGCGCTGGCAGGCGCGTGGGAGGCATCCGCATCATACCCGCCGTCGGGTCTGCGGTCCAGTGTGATATACTCCCCGCCGATATAGGCACTCTCAAGCTTTATCTGAGCATTCGACGAATTGCCGATGACAAGATGACTGACGTTACGCACGTCCACAATAGTATCGAAATCTGTAGAATTCTGAGTAAAATCATAGGAAAAAGACATGCTGAACAAAACGGTTCCACTGCCGGCACTGTGTATCTCAAGGATATCTCCATGATGAATTACGGTCTCCTTCGAGTCCTTCACACTTGCCGAATGGATGCTCAACCTCTCCGCACAGGCGACGCGCCATTCTCCCTCCGCGTACAGCAATGTGACGCATATTGGCTCCGCGAACAGTTCCCGCTTCAGACGCACATCACAGTCCTGCAACGTACCTACTTTAAGAGGGGAGGCGTCCGGACTCACGTCCACCTCCCTGAAAATACTGTTGTTCAGAATGGTCAGTATGTATTTCTGTACATTCATTGACTACCTCGTTATATTGATTACGCTTCCGTCACGAAGCCCATACTCACGAAGAGTGCGCTCGCCGCGCAGAAGCGCAATCGGCCGCTCTGACTTCAGATAGTACTGCTGTACGTCACTGTCCTTGTCAGGCATATAACGCTGAAAAAGTGCGGCACACAATTCATTGGCCGAGATATCCAACGGTACTTCCAGATCATGGCTGATGCCCATCCCTACCAGGTTCAATGTTATAATCGCCTTATTCGCCACCATCCACTGACTTCCCCTTCGCTGTGTCTGATTTTCTATACTACATAACGCCAGAACTTACCGTACTGCACTGGCTAAACGTATATGGCTGGCGTTATGTAGTCAGGCCACTTGGAAGTTTTAACTGTTAAGCAATATAAATAATTTATAAACATTATAAATAAATTGTAAGTTTTTGTCAATTATCGTTTCCAGATTCAGGTAATTTTGTCAAATACAAATACAGAGAACCCGATTTCAATCCATCATTAACTTTAAGTCAAGAAAAATCAAAATATTTTTATTTTTTCTCACTTAAATATCTGACCAATAAGATTTCTACCTATTTGCAAGAATAAAATCCATTTTATAATCAGACCTATAAATACAGGAGGGAGATAATCATATTTTATCCTTATATGTCGGAAAGTTTAAATATTTATATAGTTTTTAATTTTTAAGTCAGAAACTATTGATATCTCAAACTTTTAGGGTATAATAAAAATAAAGAATTTAGGAGGTGCCCCATGACCGAACTGATAAATCGACCCGAATATTTAAACCAGCTCATTCAAAATAAGGACGTAAATCTGGTAAAAATTGTCACCGGTATCCGTAGATGTGGAAAATCATCCCTGCTGGATCTGTTCCATCAATATCTGTCCGATAATGGAACAGATGCTTCCCATATCATCCATATGAATCTGGAATCTCTGCGCTACCGGGAGCTTACTGATTATCTTGCTTTCTATGACTATGTCAGCGGACACATTCCGAGCACCGGAAAAACCTACCTGATCTTTGATGAGCTTCAGGCTGTGGAACACTGGGAAAAAGCTATTGAGTCTTTCCGCCTGGATTTTGATGTCGATATCTATATTACCGGTTCCAATGCCTACCTGCTTTCCACGGAGTTTTCCACACTGCTTTCCGGCAGATATGTGGAGATCCGTATGTTACCGCTTTCTTTTAAAGAATTTTTGACCTTCTATGAATTCGACCCTTCTGTAACAGTGGAGGAAAAGTTCCAGAGATACCTCCAGTTTGGCGGCATGCCCATTCTAAGGGAATACCGTTTTAACGAAGCGAGAAGTAATCAGGCCCTGGAAGGCATCTATTCCACTGTGGTCCTTCGTGATATTCTCCAGCGCAACAACCAGGCCGATCAGAGGATACTGCAAAAATTAGTACTGTTTCTTTGTTCCAATATCGGCAGCATCACATCTCCGAACAGCATCGGCAATGTTCTGAGCAATGAAGGCGACCTTCAAAGCGGAAAGGGTAAAAATGTCGCGAGTAAAACTGTAGATAAATACATTTCCATGCTGTGCAGCGCATATATCTTCTATTCCGTTGGCAGATACGATGTGAAAGGCAAACAGCTGTTGAAAACATTAGGGAAAAATTACATCATTGATATGGGATTCCGCAACATGCTGCTGGGTTATCGCGATGCGGAGCGCGGCCACATTCTCGAAAACATTGTGTTCCTGGAACTGCTTCGACGCGACTACCGTGTCTACATCGGAAAAGTGGGAGAGACAGAAGTGGATTTTGTGGCAGAAAAGCCCAATGATAAGCTGTATGTCCAGGTAACAGAAAGTATGCAGTCCCCCGAAACCCGCGAGCGGGAATTAAGGCCACTGCGCATGATACCTGACAACTATGAAAAAATCATTCTGTCAATGGATCGGAGTTATATCACTTCTTATGACGGAATCAAGTCTCTGAATTTGATTGACTGGCTTCTGGACTGAAGTAGAATCTGAACGCCTAAAAATGCAGAACCACAGCCTCGCAGACAAATACCACGAAGCAGCACAGCGCCGCAATCCCGATCATGTTCACACCCTTCCACGCGGCAATGACACCCACAACCAGCGCCAGAATCCCGGCAAGGGGAATCTGCGGCGCCGCAATAATCGCCGGAAACGTCATCACGGCCAGAGTGACATAAGGGACATAGTACAGAAACGACCGCAGAAAGGGATTTTTGATCTTCTTCCGAATCAGTGTCAGTGGCAGGACGCGAATCAGACAGGATACGGCGGCCGCTGTCAATATGTAGAGATAAATGTTATGCTCCATATTCTGTCTCCTCCTCTTTACCGTCTTCCTCTTTTACCGGGAAAAAGGCCGCGGCAATTCCGGCTATCAGCACAGTCAGCAGGCTGATCTTCATACTCTCCGACAACCCGTCAAATAAAGCAATCCTGGATACCAGAAAGCTTACAAAAAAGCTAACGATGACCACACCGCCCACAATCCTGTCCTTCCTGGACGCCGGAACGATAATCGCCACAAACATGCCGTATAATGCCACGCTCAGCGCGCTGACCGCCGACGCCGGAAGCACGTTGCCTGCCACAATCCCGATGGCGGTACCCGCCGCCCAGCTGGGAAGAGCGATGGCCATGGCCCCATAGTGATACCATGGATTCAGCGCTCCTTTTCTGGCAATGCCGATTCCGAAGATTTCATCCGTAATTCCGAAACCAACCAGAAAACGATGGCCAAAGAAAGTACCCGTATCAAATTTCTGGCTCAGCGCACAGCTCATAAGCAGATAACGTATATTGGTCACCAGAATCACGAACGCCATCTCAAAATAGGTCGCATTGGCCATAATCACGGTAAATTCGGCATATTCACCGGCGGAGGCATGATTCAATATACTGGATAAAAATCCCTGAAAAGGGTTCAACCCGGCTTTCCTGGCCGCAATTCCCAGGGAAAAAGCCACCGCAAAATACCCCAGTGCAATGGGAAAGCCGTCTCTGATCCCCTCTCGAAAAGCATTCTTATTCTGCTCCATTTTATTTCTCTTTCGCCGCCCTTCTCAGGAATTTCAATTTCTTCTTACCACCGGTCCATTCTGTTTCGGCACAACATTAGAGTACAGAATAAAGTCCCGGCCCTGAAAACGGAATCTCCCCCTACTCCACGAGCACAGGATTCTCTTCCACCACCCAGGGCAGACCGTATTCGTTCAGCGCCTCCATAAACGGATCGGGGTCAAACTCCTCCACATTGAACACGCCCGCCTTTTTCCAGGTCCCGTTCATCACCAGCATTGCGCCGATCATGGCGGGCACACCTGTGGTGTAAGAAATGGCCTGAGAGCCCAGCTCTCTGTAGCACTCCTGGTGGTCGCACACATTATAAATGTAGACAGACTTCTCCTTCCCGTCCTTTACCCCGGTGAAAATACAGCCGATATTAGTCTTGCCCACCGTGCGGGGCCCCAGAGACGCAGGGTCCGGGAGCAGTGTCTTCAGAAACTGAATGGGTACAATCTCCCTGCCCTCGAACATCACAGGGTCGGTACGCAACATTCCCACATTTTCCAGACATTTCATATGGGTCAGGTAACTCTGCCCGAACGTCATGAAAAAGCGAATCCTCTTAATTCCCGGAATGTTCTCCGCCAGGGACTCGATTTCCTCATGGTGCAGAAGATACATATCCTTTTTCCCCACCTGGGCAAAATCATACTCTCTTTTTATCTCCATGGGCTTTGTCTCCACCCAGTGCCCGTTCTCCCAATAGGAGCCGTTCGCCGATACCTCCCGGAGATTGATTTCCGGATTGAAATTGGTGGCAAAAGGATAACCATGGTCCCCGCCGTTGCAGTCCATAATGTCGATATAGTGAATTTCATCAAAATAATGCTTTAGCGCATAGGCGGAAAAGACGCTGGTCACTCCGGGGTCAAATCCACTGCCCAGCAGAGCCGTGATACCTGCCTTCTCAAAGCGCTCTCTGTAAGCCCACTGCCAGGAATAGTCAAAGTAGGCGGTAAAGCCCTTTTCTTTGCAGCGCTTTTCATACACAGCACGCCACTGGGGGTCTTCCGTGTCCTCCGCCTCATAATTGGCCGTATCAATATAATCTACCCCGCAGGCCAGGCAGGCGTCCATAATTGTCAGATCCTGATAGGGCAGCGCCAGATTCAGCACGGCCTTCGGCTGCTCTCTCTCAATCAGGGCGATCAGGTCCTCCACATCGTCCGCGTCCACCTTCGCGGTGGTAATTTTCGCCGCTGTGGTGCCCTCAAGCTTCTCCTTCAACGCGTCACATTTGGACACCGTGCGACTTGCAATGCAGATCTCCGAGAATACATCCGCCTTCTTCGCACATTTCTGAATTGCCACGGAAGCCACGCCTCCGCAGCCGATGATTAAAATTTTAGCCATTTTTTATCTCCTATTCCAGTTCCAGCAATTCTTCTTCCTTAAGCAAAGGCTGTCACCACCTCATATCCTTCCGGAATATCCTCTCTGACATAGACGATATCCAGCCCGAGCAGTTCACAGATAGCCTCCATTCTGTCCTCCGCGAATGTATAATCCTCTGATTCCCAGATGTCACGCAGCTTCTGCTGTTCTCCCTCCCCACAGTATTTCAACAGGGGTTCCGGAAATTCCACTTTGTAAAGATTCGTATCATATATCTCCTCATCCATTCCGGAGTAATTCGGTCTGGCACAGCTGACTTTTTCCCCGTTTTCCCTGTCTCTGTAAACCACAAACATGACATCGCTGTCCATAACGGAAAAGGAAAGCACAGGCGCCTGAAAATACTGTGCCAGAACCTCGTTATCCATAATCACAGCCGTATGTCCCTCGCAGCTGTTTGTGTCAAAAACGGGGAACATTCTGGCATCTTCCCGCCAGGCCACAATCGAATCTTTACCGAAAATCTGAACTGTCTTGCCCAGCATTTCCAGCAGTTCCAGGGCTCGTTCCCCTCCGCCCAGTTTCTTCAGAATCTGGCCTGCCTGGGGCGGCAGAGACGCCATTTCCCTCGAAGTCATCTCTGAAAGAATTTCCTGTACCCTTTCTTTCGAGAATCCTGTATTTACAACATAATAAAACGCTCTCGTCATTCCCATAGTCGTATCATCTCCTGTCCGTTTCACCGTATCTCCACCTTGCGAAGCAGCTTCTCCACATAAGCCGGCAGACAGAAAGCCCCCATGTGAAGCGTTGTGGTGTAATACTTCGTCTCCAGTTCCCGGGCCTCCCATCTCACCGCGTCCAGGTCCCGCACCGGGTGATACCGTTTGGAAGCGAAGCCGAACAGCCAGTGTCCGGAAGGATAGGTGGGAATATGGGCCTGATATACCCGGCTGATGGGAAAGCTCTCCACGATGCGCTTATGGGCTCTCATGCAGGCCGTGGCATCCGCCTCGTAAAAAGGACTTTCATGCTGATTTACCATGATGCCGTCCTCCCGCAGCGCCTTGTAGCAGTTCCCGTAAAATTCCTTCGTAAACAGCCCCTCTCCGGGTCCGAAGGGGTCCGTGGAATCCACAATGATCAAGTCGTATTCATCTTCCCGGGTACGGACAAATTTCAGCCCGTCTTCATAATGGATATACACCCTCTCGTCGTCCAGTTTGCAGGCCGTCTGAGGCAGATAATCCTTACATACCTGAATCACCTGCTGGTCTATCTCCACCAGGTCGATATATTCTATCTCCGGATATCTGGCCAGCTCCCGCACCACACCGCCGTCCCCGGCGCCGATTACCAGCACCCTTTTTACATTGGGATGCACTGCCATCGGCACATGGACAATCATTTCATGGTAGATAAATTCATCCTTCTCCGTCAGCATGACATATCCGTCCAGTACCAGTAAACGCCCCAGCTCCGGGGATTCGAACACATCAATCCTCTGCAGATCGCTTTCTCCGCTGTATAACTGCTTATTTACCCGGATGGACAGCTTCACATCCGGTGTGTGTGGCTCCGAAAACCATAATTCCATATAGGTCACCTCCTAATTGAGTCGCTGCGCGAGCGACACAAATTGCCACATGTGGCAATTGGGTAAAGTCTCTTTGGCGCACATCTCAGGAGAGGGAGTTTCATTCGATAGAGCACTCATGAAGCTCCCTCTCGTGCGCCTTCGCGACTTTACTATTTCCAGTTCCGTATCTGCCCGAAAAATACACTTGCCCTGAGATACATTTCCGGCCGCAAGTGCATCCGTCCGTAAATGTATCTGTGTATTTCCCGGGCAGATACTGTTTCCAGTTCCGCATCTACATCCACTCTTCTTTCAGCACATTCAGCCGCTCGATGCCCGGGTCCTCCGGGCCGGTCATGGAGCACCCTTTTTCTTTGGCATATACGATGTACTCCAGTATCTGCGCTGTAATCTCTTCCCCTGGCGCCAGAATGGGAATCCCCGGCGGGTAGCACATGACAAATTCACTGCAGATACGCCCCTCGGTCTCCGTCAAAGGCAGGGATTCCTTCTCCGCGTAAAATGCATTTTGCGGAGATACTGCCACTTTGGGCTCTATGTATTCCATTGTGTACATTCCTGTATTGTCCCGGCTGTATTTTCTCCTGATTTCCACCATTGCACCGATCAGCCGCTCCATATCCCGCTCTCTGTCCCCGATAGACAGATAGGCCAGCACATTTGCAATGTCTCCCAGCTCCATCTGGATGTCATATTCATCTCTGAGCAGGTCATAGACTTCGATTCCCGCCAGCCCGATTCCCAGCGTATTCACGGTCAGCTTTGTCCTGTCAAAGTCAAAGATACTGTCCCCGTTAATCAACTCGGAGGTATAGGCATAGTATCCTCCAATCCGGTTGATTTCTTCCCGGGCATATTCCGCCAGCGCCATGACCTTCGCAAACTGCTCTTTTCCCCGAAGGGCCAGATTCCGGCGAGAAATGTCCAGGCTGGCCAGTAGCAGATACGAGGCGCTTGTGGTCTGGGTCAGGTTGATAATCTGTCTCACATAGCCCGGATTCATCCCGGTCCCCGTCAACAGAAAGGAACTCTGGGTCAGGCTCCCGCCGGATTTATGCATACTGACAGCCGCCATATCGGCGCCGGCCTCCATGGCGTTGTAGTTCCAGCGGTGG
>JAAWLQ010000098.1 GCA_022797995.1 Lachnospiraceae bacterium | reverse complement strand
GCAATGGAAATATCGTGTTAAATTTTCAAGGTACAAAGTTTTATGGTGTATTGACCTTTTGACACCCAAATCCAGTTAGTTCATCGCCGCGTTACCCCCCGCCGAGGAAAGAACCTCCCTCCCCTCCTCCGCCGTCCCTTTGCGTTAGGAGAAGGCCCCTGTCAGTCATTGGTAGAATCCTGGGCTCAGGCGGCAGGCCCCTGTCGATCATTGCGGGAACCCGAGCTCAGGCGGCAGATCCCCCTGTTGGCCGTTGCGGGAACCCCGGGCTTAGGTGGCAGGCCCCTTTTGGTCATTGCGGGAACCCGGGCTCAGGCGGCAGGCCCCCTGTTGGCCATTGCGGGAATCCCGGGCTCAGGCGGCAGACCCCCTGTTGGTCATTGCAGGGACCCTGTCTTAGGCCTCAGGACCTTGCAGGTCCTTGCACAAGGCATTGCCGTTGTGAACTAAACGCGAATTACAAACCAAAGGAGTCAAACTCCCGCGTCCCTGTCATTGCCGGTGTCCCATAGCCCCTGACAGGAATACAGATGACGGAGCGGTAGAAGCTCATAAAGACTGGTTTTGGGATAAATATACAAATATTCTTTCTGATTTAGAAAAAATATATAAAATTTTAATACAAAACGGAAGCGCCAAAGTAAATTTTTCGACATTAAATATTCCCTTTTAAAGTAAGGTATGATATAATGACTGTAATTATAGGAACCGTACAGGAACCGCTGCGAGAATCCTGTAATCAAAAGTCCGGTTAAAATGGGAAACGGCCGGAGAGTCACCCCTGTAAATTGCAGATTATTTATTACATAATATTCAGGTGGATGAAAAATTGTTCGGAAATCAGGTAAAAGCCCGGGCAACGGATAATTTAAGCAGGATTGGGGGGATGTCATGATTAAAAAAGAGATGATTGCCATGCTGCTGGCAGGCGGACAGGGCAGTCGGCTGGGGGTACTTACAGCGAAAGTTGCAAAACCTGCCGTGGCATTTGGAGGGAAATATCGAATTATTGATTTTCCGCTGTCCAACTGCATCAATTCCGGAGTGGATACGGTGGGGGTTCTGACCCAGTATCAGCCTCTGCGCCTGAACAGCCACATCGGAATCGGCATTCCCTGGGACCTGGACCGGAATATCGGCGGAGTTACGGTACTGCCTCCCTATGAGAAGCTATCCAACAGTGAGTGGTATACGGGTACGGCCAATGCCATTTACCAGAATCTGGAATATATGGAAAGCTACCATCCGGAATATGTGCTGATTCTTTCAGGGGACCATATTTACAAAATGGACTATGAGATCATGCTGGATTTCCATAAAGCCAATAATGCGGAGGTGACCATAGCCGTGATGCCGGTACCCATGGAGGAGGCCCACCGTTTCGGCATTATGACGGCGGATGACAGACACAGAATCAGTAAATTTGAGGAGAAACCGGAACATCCGCAGAGCAATCTGGCCAGTATGGGAATCTATATTTTCAACTGGAAGACCCTGAAAAAAGCTCTGGTTGACATGGCCGAACAGCCGGCCCTTGATTTTGGAAAGCATGTGATTCCCTACTGTCATCGAAGAGGCGTGCCCATGTTTGCCTATGAATTTACCGGGTACTGGAAAGATGTGGGGACATTGCAGTCCTACTGGGAAGCCAATATGGAACTGATAGATATCGTTCCCGAGTTTAACTTATACGAAGAATACTGGAAAGTATATACCAAAAGCGAGATTCAGCCGCCCCAGTACTTTTCGCCGGAAAGTGTGGTGGAGAGAAGCATCATCGGAGAGGGCACGGATGTATATGGAAAGGTATACAATTCCGTTATTGGCTGCGGTGTCACTATTGGCAGAGATACGGTGGTCCGGGATTCCATTATCATGAACCGCACACAGATTGGGAACTGCTGTGAGCTGTACAAGGCGATAGTGGCGGAGGATGTTCGAATAGGGGATCAGGTACGACTGGGGGTGGGAGAAGAAGCGGAGAATGACATGGCGCCCCATATTTATAACCACGGAATTGTCACAGTGGGAGAGAGGAGCGTCATTCCCAACGGAATCAGCGTGGGGAAGAATTCCGTGATTTTCGGTGTGACCACCAGTGTGGACTATGAGAATTTCTGTCTGCCCGCCGGCAGAACATTGATTAAGGCAGGTGAACATCTATGAGAGCAATCGGGATTGTCCTGGCAGGCGGAAATAACCGCCGGATGAAAGAACTGTCTCAAAAGAGGGCTGTCTGTGCAATGCCTATCGCCGGAAGCTATCGCAGTATTGATTTTACCCTGAGCAATATGTCCAACTCCCATATTCAGAAGGTGGCGGTGCTGACACAATACAATGCCAGCAGTCTGCACGAGCATTTAAGCTCCTCCAAATGGTGGGATTTCGGACGGAAGCAGGGAGGGCTCTATACCTTTACCCCTGTGGTCACGGCGGAGAACAGCAACTGGTACAGAGGAACGGCGGATGCCATCTATCAGAATCTGGATTTCCTGAAGAACAGCCACGAACCATATGTGGTGCTTACCTCCGGGGACGGGGTGTATAAACTGGATTTCAACAAGGTTCTGGCGTTTCATATAGAGAGAAAAGCCGATATAACGGTGGTATGCCGGGATATGGAGCCGGATGCGAATCTGGAACGTTTCGGTACGATTCACATGAACGAGGAATGTCGTATCGAGGAGTTTGAGGAGAAACCGCTTCAGGCGAAGTCCAATGTGATTTCCTGCGGGATTTATATCCTGCGCCGCCGGCAGCTGATCGAGATGGTGGAGAAATGTGCGGAGGAGGACAGATATGATTTTGTAAGAGATATTTTGATTCGTTACAGGGAGGTAAAACGTATCTTCGGATACAAAATGCGGGAATATTGGAGAAATATTGCTTCTATAGAAGATTATTTCGGAACCAATATGGATTTTCTGAAAGCGGAGGTGAGAAACTACTTTTTTAAACAATATCCGGATATTTATTCCAGAGTGGATGACCTTGCACCGGCAAAATACAATGTGGGAGCCAGCGTGAGAAACAGCCTGATTTCCAGCGGCTGTATTGTGAACGGTGTGGTGGAAAATTCCGTGATTTTCAAAAAAAGCTACATAGGAAACAATTGTGTCATCAAAAATTCCATAATTTTGAATGATGTGTATATCGGTGACAACACCTGCGTCGAGAATTGTATCGTGGAGAGCCGCAGTACTCTGCGTCCGAATTCCCGGTTTGTGGGTGAAAATGGTCATATCCGCATAGTAGTGGAGCGGAATGAGAGATATACAATGTAACAAAAGTGGTCCTGGATTCCTGATTAAGGGGGTTTTGCAGATGCAGGTTACAGACGTTCGCGTGCGCAAAATTGCGAAGGATGGCAGGATGAAAGCTGTTGTGTCCATTACCTTGGACGGGGAATTTGTAGTGCATGACATTAAGGTAATCGAAGGAGACAAGGGCTTATTCATCGCAATGCCCAGCAAGAGGACGGCTGATGGGGAATATAAGGATATTGCCCACCCCATCAATTCCTCTACCAGAGACGCAATCCAGAAAGTGATTCTGGAGAGCTACGAGAAGGCTCTGTTGGAGCCGGACGGGGAATAGGGACGTGACAGCATTGGAATTGACATCAAAATCCCCAAATGCCATGGCGAAAAGCCATGGCATTTTTTCACGATATATACTGCCGGGGTGTTTTCCCATAAAAGCGTTTAAACTCTTTGATAAAATGAGAGGCATTACAGTATCCGAGAATATCGGCGGTCTCGTTTACTGACAGACGGTCATGAACCAGGAGTGTCAGCGCCTTTTTCATTTTTTCGCGCCGGATATATTCTCTGGGGCTCAGTCCCAGTTCGCGCCGGAAAAGAGCGGCGAGATACTTAGGGCTGCAGCCGGTAAACCCGGCGGTGTCTTCCACCGTACAGCTTCCATAGAGATGGGCATTGATGTACTGGATAGCCTTTGCCACAGGATATGGATATTTTTGATGTTGTGTCTCATCTACCAGCTCCCGGAAACGCCTCAGAATTTCTTTCAGCAGAATCTGCAGATCTTCTTCTGATTTTTGCTTTTCCACTTCATTGATAAAAAAATCACTCATGGAGAAACTGATTTCCGAATCGGCTCCGTTTCGAATGGAAGAACGGCTTATGACCGTAATCAGGCAGATGAGAGTATTTTTCAGGGCACGTATTCTGTCAGGAGCCAGAATTTCCGCATATGTGTCCAGATGCAGAATGTCTTCCAGAGAGCTGTCTCCGTGTCCTTTCAGATAAAAATCCGACAACTCACGCTCTATGGAAAATGAATGATGGCGGTAACCGCTGAGAATAGAGTCCCGGACAAACTGATTCATTTCTTTCTTTTTAGACATAATTATCATACCTTTATACTATTTATATGATGTTTGTATTATTAGCATATCAAAAATGATGATAAAATTCAAGAACAGAAGAGAAATATGTACATAATTTCCAAATGTATGGTAACGGTAAGCGCGTTGGACTGTTACAGTGTGTCAGTTAACCGGGAAACTATCTTGCGGGTAAAGGAGCAGAGCGAATGGGTAAAAAACAATTTACAACAACAAAGGGAGAACGGGTCAGTTATGGAATGTATGCTTTTGGCGCTATTTTGTCCTATTATGTTATTATGAGTTTTCTGCAGCTTTTTATGACGGATCTGGGGATTCCGGCTGCTATGGTAGGACTGATTTTTATTTTTGCAAAGGTCTGGGATGCCATTAATGATCCGGTCTTTGGCGTCATGGTGGATAAAGTGAATCTGAAGGGTGGTAAATATAAACCGTGGCTGCGTATAGCGGGATTGACAATTCCTGTAACTACGATTTTGCTGTTTATCATACCCTCGGGCGCCTCTATCCAGGTTAAGGTTATATGGTCGGCCGTGGCTTATGTTCTGTGGGATACCGCCTATACCATGTATGATGTTCCGATGAACGCCATTGTTACGGCAATGACGGAAAATCAGGAAGAAAGGAATAAACTGTATTCCCTGAATTCCTTTTGTGTGTATCTGGGCGGGATTCTGGTGGCTGTCCTGGTTCCGATGCTTTATCCTGCCATAGGCTGGCCTCTGACCATTTTGATTTTAGGAGGCCTCTGTCTGCTTACAATGCTGCAGCTGCCTGGCAGAGCAAAGGAACGATATGGTGGAAATGCGGAAAAAGAAGTTTCCATCAAAGAAATTTTCATGAGTCTTGTACACAATAAATATTTGCTGATTTTCACCCTGGTTTCCATTGTCAGTGCTTTGACAGATTTCGGCAATACATTGCTGGCCTATGTGGCAATCCATTGTCTGGGCAGCGAATCCTATATTACGCTGCTGACTTTGGCTTCCGCACTGCCTGTGCTGGCGGTGGCGCTGCTGATTCCGAAAATGATCAGCAGAGTGGAGAAATTTAAGCTGAATATCGCGACAAGAGTTATCGCGATGGTATTGACGGCGGTCATGTATTTTGTGGGATATGACAATGTGATATTGGTGTTTGTGCTTTATGCGGGGAAAAGCCTGTTTTCAGGAATCTGCGCTGTGACCGCGATTATGTTTGTAGCTGACTGTGTGGAATATGGCCAGTTCTGCAACGGAGAGAGAAATCAGGGAATCGCATTTGCCACAAAGGCTTTTACCAACAAAATTGTAGTGGCACTGACAGGCGCGCTTGGCATGTTTGGCGTGGCGGCAGTGGGTTTTGTGGAAGGAGAGGGCGTGGTACAGGGAGCCAGTACGATTAAAGGACTTTGGGCTCTGTTTGGAATTGCACCGCTGGTGGGAGGAATTCTGGCCATCGTTATCATGCTGATGAGCTATCGGCTGCGGGATCAGGATGTGGCGCTGATGATTCGCTGTAATAATGGTGAAATTTCCAGAGAAGAGGCATATGCCGCATTCCAGAATAAGTTCTGAAGGGAGAATAGACTATGATACTGTTGAATTTAAACGGCATTTGGAAAATGGCTGCGGCAGGGCATGAGGAAAGCTGGAATGCGAACGTACCGGGAACTGTGGCCTCCACACTGCTGGAACAGGGGGGAATGCCGGATCCTTTCTGGAGAGACAACGAGAGAAAAATACAGGAAATACTGGAGCGGGATTATGCTTTCGAGAGAAGTTTTCAGGCGGATGAGAAACTTCTGGCGCAGGAATTTATAGAGCTTTGCTGTACTGGCCTGGATACGCTGGCGGAAATCCGCCTGAACGGAATGCCTGTGGGCAATGCAGATAATATGCATCGAAACTGGAGATTTGATGTGAAGCCATATATAAAGTCAGGAGAGAACAAAATAGAGATTCTTTTCCATGACCCTTCCGTTTATCTGAAAGAGCATGCTCCGAAAATCGGGAAGCCATATACCGTGCTGAGAAAGGCTGCCTGCATGTTTGGCTGGGACTGGGGATTATCTCTTCCGGATTCAGGAATATGGAGGAACATCAGGATTGAAGGCTATGAAAAAGGAAGAATTGACACTACAATCATAAGCCAGGAGCATCTGAATGAAAAGGTACTGGTAAAAGCGAAACCTGTCTGCAGGGGAACAGAAGGCCTGCTTTTTCGAATGACGCTGTTCGGACCGGAAGGGGAGAAACTGGGAGTAAAAGAATGTCCGGCGGGAAATACTGTGTGTTTTGAGGTGGAACAGCCCAGGCTCTGGTGGCCTTCCGGCTATGGAGAACAGCCGCTGTATATACTGCTGACTGAGCTGATGACGGGAGACTGTGTTCTGGACCACAGGAGCCAGAAAATAGGCCTGCGGCAAATAGAACTGGACCGTTCGGACGACGAAGACGGCTCAAAGTATTCTTTTACAGTAAATCAGATACCTGTATTTTGCCGGGGAGAAAATATGATTATCGAGGATTCTGTTGTGACGAGAACGGACCGCGGAAGGTATCAGAACATGATAGAAAACTGTCTGCGTTCCAATGTGAACAGTATCCGTGTGTGGGGAGGTGCTTATTATCCTCCGGAAGAGTTTTATGATTTGTGTGACGAGAAGGGAATTCTGGTATATCAGGACCTGATGTTTGCCTGTTCCTTTTATCAGATATCTCCGGAATACATGGAAAATGTGCGGAAGGAACTGGAGGATAATCTGGCGAGAATATCCCATCATGCCTGTATTGGTCTGTTCTGCGGCAATAATGAAATCGACTGTATCTATACTGTGACCGGTGCGACAGATCCGGAGACCACAGAATTGCGGAAACTGTTCGGTTCGGGAGAAGATCCTCTGCCGGAGGCTGTGAGAAAAATTCTCTGGG
The DNA here is from genome assembly GCA_022797995.1 of Lachnospiraceae bacterium. Classification (GTDB taxonomy): domain Bacteria; phylum Bacillota; class Clostridia; order Lachnospirales; family Lachnospiraceae; genus Acetatifactor. Next base: position 3,949 of record JAAWLQ010000098.1, on the reverse strand, counting down.
CGAATTATGAACCGTTATTTCTGGATATGATACCAAAACTGTGCCGTCATTATGCGCCGGATACAGATTATGTTCCTTCTTCTCCCTCTGTGAAAGAACCGGGTGGAGCAAAGAAATTCTTTGACTATGCCGCGAACGGGGATTTGCACTATTATCTCCAGTACAACGGAAATGCACCCTACCAGAAAATGCGGACAATGCGCAGCCGTTTTGTGACGGAGATAGGGTTTCAGAGCTATCCTTCCATGAAAACCATTTCTTCCTTTACGGAACCGGAAGACAGAATGCCATGGACACCGGTTATGTATGCCCACCAGAAATGTGCAGGCGGAAATGAGGCAATTGAACTGTATATGAAACGGGATTATTATATTCCGAAAAATTTTGATGACTATATTTTTCTGTCTCAGCTTCAGGCCGGGGAGATTATGCGGTATTCGGTGGAACACTTCAGAAGGGATAATGGGTACTGCAGAGGAATGATGTTGTGGCAGCTCAATGACTGTTGGCCGGTAGTGAGCTGGTCCGGAATTGACTATTACGGCAGATGGAAAGCACTTCAATACTTTATACGGCGATTTTATGAGCCTGTGCTGGTAAGTGCGCAGGAGCAGGGGACGGAAGTTTCCCTGTGGATATCCAATGAAACAAAGCTGGAATGCAGCGGAAGGATTTACTGGAAACTGTACGGAAAGGGAGAGAAAATACTGGACGAGGGATCAAAAGCTGTCGTGATGAAAGCAGGAGAGAGCTTACCGGTAGTACAGCTTGACTATTCCGGGGTAATAAAGGAGGAAGAAAAGAGACAGGCATATTTGTTTTTTGAATGGGAACAGGGAGAAGAGCGGAAAAGCGGAACAGTTTTGTTCGTACTGCCCAGAGAGTTCTGCTTTCCGGAACCTGAACTTTCCGTGGAAATCAGAGAGACTGGGAACGATTATGTCATTGAGGCAGCTGCACGGCATTTTGTCAGGGCGGCAGGATTCGACACATCGGAGGGTGACTGCATTTTTTCGGATAATTATTTTGACCTCCCGCCTGGAGGCCGTCGCGTGATAAAAGTAGATAAGGGCAGCTGCAGGCATATTTCTGATCTGGAAGATTTGAAAAAGCAGCTTACGGTCCGCACCCTGAATGATGTAATGCGGCGGGCGGAAATTTTTCGCTCATGATGGATACCGGACGGACAATATCAAACTATAATAAGAGGTATGAAGATGAAGAAAAAGAAAAAGGGAAAGAAAATTTTATGCATAGTGTCAGGAATTATCATTCTGATAGTGGCAGGTCTGGCGACAGCATTTTACATGATAGCCGGAAAGGGCGGATATTACGCTTTGTTTGCCAGCAGGGACAGGACTGATATCATGGAAGCTTTTCTGTATCAGGATGATAATGGTACGGTTCTTCCCTATCGGCTGTATGAGCCGGAGGGAAATGAGGAAAAATATCCTCTTGTATTATTCCTGCATGGCAGCGGGGAGAGAGGAGATGACAACGAAAGGCAGGTTCAGGTGAACAGTGTCACAGATACTTTGCTGAATGAGAAAAACAGAAAGGAATATCCCTGTTATGTTGTTGCTCCCCAGTGTCCGAAGGGAAAAAAGTGGTCTGAGAAACTGGAAGAACCTGGCGCTTTTTCAATGGAGACAGAGGAACCTCTGCTGGATGCGGTTATAGGACTGGTAACAGAGCTGGAAGAGGAATACCCAATTGATCCGAACAGAATTTATGTTGTGGGCGCTTCCATGGGAGGACATGCGGTGTGGAATCTGCTTTATCGCGAAAGTGATATATTTGCGGCGGCGGTGCCAATCTGCAGCTGCGGGGATCCCATGCAGGCGGAAAGCGTAAAGGAGATGCCAATATGGATATTTCACGGAGCAAAAGATCCCACCGTTCCGGTAAGATATAGCCGGGAAATGGTGAAGGCGCTTGAGGAAGCGGGAGCGGAAAAGATCCGTTACACAGAATACTCCGGGGAAAAACATCAGAGCTGGGAGTTGGCATACAGAGAGAAAGAGCTATATCCATGGCTGTTTGAACAGCGAAAAGAGTGATTATGTAAGCAGGCGGAACAAACCGCCTGCTTTTTTCCGGAAAAGATTATTATCAGATGGACATGGAATCAGAAAGAAAAGGAAATCACCTTGACGATAAATAAGAAGAAAGCCTATAATGGCTATAGGATTCGCGAAGCGGTTCCGTGAGCTGCCTGCGGCAATTGAAATAACAGGAACAGAGAAAAGCAAGGGAGTAATAAAATGTATATCATAGTGGGACTTGGGAATCCCGGCAGGGAATATGCCGGAACCCGGCACAATGTGGGATTCGGTGTGCTGGAGAAGCTGGCGGAAAAGGAGAACATCGCCATTCTGGAGAAGAAGCACAGAGCCGTCATCGGGAAAGGTGTTATCGCCGGGCAGAAGTGTATTCTGGCCAAACCTCTGACCTATATGAACCTGAGCGGGGAAAGCGTCAGGCAGATGATTGATTATTACAAGGTGGACGAGACTTCGGAGCTGATTGTGGTTTCCGACGATGTCAGTCTGGAGCCGGGGCAGATAAGGATTCGCAAGAAGGGAAGCGCAGGAGGACATAACGGACTGAAAAATATCATCGCACACCTGGGGCACGACAGCTTCATCCGGGTGAAGATGGGTGTGGGGGAGAAGCCCAGAGGCTGGGACCTGGCGGACTATGTGCTCGGAAGGTTTTCGCAGAAGGATATGGAGGTTGTGGAGGAAGCGGCGGAGCGGGCGGCGGATGCCATTTGTATGATCATTTCGGAAGGGCCGGATGCCGCTATGAATTGCTTTAACGGCGGGAAAAAGGAAACGCAGAAGGTGAAAAGGGGACAGACGGCTGCAACAGATAATCGGTAATTTTGCTGTTTGCCTTCAACACGCAGACTTGTCGGAGGACACGAAAGTACAGGCTTGTGGCAAAGAAGGACAGAAATTCAGAAAGGCGGCCGCTTTCCAGGGGAAGGCAGGCAGCTGTAAAAGGAAATCAGGAGGCAGAACATGCAGGCACTACTGGCGCCGCTGCAGGAGCTGGCGGAATTCGGCAATATCAGGGAAATCATCAGAAAAGGCAGGGGACTGGGAGAGAATGCGGCCGCCGCGCTGACCGGCTGTGTGGATTCCCAGAAGCTGCATATGATTTACGGACTGGGCGACGGCTTTCGGATAAAAGTCATCGTCACTTACAGCGACCTGAGAGCGAAAGAGCTTTTCGAAGAATACAGATTTTATGACAGAAATGTCATGTTATATCCGGCAAAGGACCTGATTTTTTTCCAGGCGGATATCCATGGGAATCAGTTGGTCAGGGAGCGGGTGAAGGTACTGCGCAGGCTGATGGAGCGGAAGCCTGTGACCATAGTGACCACCTATGCGGCGCTGATGACGCCCCAGGCTCTGTGGGACAGGGAGAAGGACGTGATCGACGTGGAAAAAGGGAGTTCCCTGGACGAGAAAAAGCTGAGCGAGCGTCTGGTGGACATGGGTTATGAGAAGACTTATCAGGTGGAAAGTCCGGGACAGTTCTCTGTCCGGGGCGGCATTGTGGACGTTTTCGACCTGACGGAGGAGAACCCTTACCGAATCGAGCTCTGGGGGGACGAGGTGGAATCTATCCGCAGTTTTGATATCCTGAGCCAGCGCTCCATTGAGAATCTGGAGGGGATTTCCCTTTTCCCGGCCACGGAGTTCGTGCTGGAGGAAGAGAGAATCCGCCGGGGGCTGAAAAAGCTGGAGGAAGAGGGGAAAAAGCAGGAGAAGCTGTTTCGGGACTCCTTCCGCACCGAGGAGGCACATCGGATTGGGGTGCAGGTGAAGGAGCTTCGGGAGGAGCTGCTGGAATTTAAAAGTAAAGTCAATCTGGAAGGGTATATCCGCTATTTCTATGAGGATACGGTGACGCTGCCGGAGCTGCTGGCGGGGCT
>JAAWLQ010000097.1 GCA_022797995.1 Lachnospiraceae bacterium | reverse complement strand
CGCCTTAGTTTCTGTTGGCAGTTAGTTCATCGGCGCGTTACCCCTGCCGAGGGAAGAGCTCCCGGCCTCCTCTGCCGGACCTTCGCTTTAAACCTGACTTGCTGCGGTAAACTTGACTTTGGTGGCAGACCCCCGTAAATTATTGCAGGAACCTGGACTTTAGCGGCAGCCTCCTGTAAATTATTGCAGGAACTTGGACTTTAGCGGCAGACCTTGTAAATTATTGCGGGAATCCCAGTCTCAGGCGGCAGTCCTTTGTTGGTCATCGCAGGAATCCTAACTTAGGCCTCAGGACCTTGCAGGTCCTTGCACGAGGCACCGCCCTTGTGAGCGAAACGCGAAGTTAACATCAATTTACGAATTTACCGGAAACACCAGTTCCTTCATTGCTTCTCTGCAGGAGTGCCGACCATACAAAATACCGCTCAACCGGCACTTTAGTCATAAAAATTCTCTGTTCAAGCAACAGTTTATTCCCTTTTTACTCCCTGCCGTTTATACTGATATTGTACCGGACGGCCGACGGCACAGGAACAGCAGGAAAATGTCCCATACAGACATGGATTTTCCAAAGTAAAACGATACCCATTCAGCGAAAGAATAAGAACTATGTTCAGGAGGAGAAAAATGTTCAATACAACAAAAGTAGCACAGAAAATCCGGGAAGCAAGAATTTCTCAGAATATGACCCAAATGAATCTGGCAGATGCCATGGAAGTCAGCTATCAGGCTGTCTCCAACTGGGAGCGTGGCAATTCCATGCCGGATATCGCCAAGCTGGAACAGCTGTGTCAGATCCTTCAGCTCAGCATCGACGAGCTGCTTGGAAGCGGTTCCGCCGCAGACACCATAATCAGAGTAATCAATAAGGAAACGCCGTCGGATGCGGAGTCTGAACCGATCGCCATGAATGATATCCAGGAAATCGCTCCGCTCCTTCCCCCCAATGATATGGAGCAGCTGATAAAGAACAGTCTAAGTCAGCAGGGGGAGAACCAAATTCATTTTGCAGAGCTCGCCGGACTCGCACCTTTTCTGGATCAGGACTATCTCGACGAACTGGTCCGGGAAATCCCCGTAGGCAGCCTGAAGGAACTGGCCTCCCTGGCTCCCTTTGTGAGCGAGGAAACTCTGGATGCCTTAATCCGAAAGGCCGACGTGGAAGCCGATATGTCCGGCATTCTTGCTCTGGCTCCCTTTCTGCAGGAAAGTACTCTGAGCTGGCTGGCCGGCAGACTTTCGGAGACTGGAAATCCGGAAATCGTCGGGCTTTATCCCTACCTCCCCCAGGAGGACCTGCAGAAAATGGCAAAACACTTTATTCAGGGAAATGATATGAAATCCTTAAAGTCCATTCTTCCTTTTGTCTGAGCTTCCGTACAAGTGCAAAGGAGGATACCTTCAAATCGGTATCCTCCTTTCTGATAAAAGCGGGAAAATGCATTCGCTCCGGTGTCATTCACCGACTCCAAAGCCCTCAGCAGAATCCCTTTCCGCACAGATATTCATAGCTCATTTTCATGGACTCAAAGGGATCTCTCCTGCAGACATCCTGCTCCACCAGCGCCCACTTTGTGCCTGCCTCTTCGCACACGGCGATAATGCCGTCCCAGTCAAGGTTCCCCTGGCCTACTTCCGCCATCTCTGTGGTATTATCCACATTCACCTTCAAATCCTTGAAGTGAACTGCCATAGCTCTGTCTCCCAGCTTCTTCAGGAAGGAAACAGGGTCCATTCCTCCCACCTGGAGCCAGTAGGTATCTGCAATAAAGCGAAACGCGTCCTTATCTGTCTCTTCCATCAGGCGGTCCATGATATATCTGCCATCCAGCTTCGCGAATTCAAAAGCATGGTTATGATAGCCAAAATACATTCCTGCCTGGCGGAACTTCTCCGCAATTTTGTTGGATTCCTCAATGAAACGGCTCAGATTGTCGCCGCTCTCTCTGGCCCAACCCGGCATGGAACCCACCCCGCAGAGGTCGCAGCCAAGGGTCCTGTTATATTCCATAATCTCATCCGGATTTTTCTGAAAGTCGTCAAAGCTTCTGTGAGAGGTCACAGCCTGCAGCTCATATTGATCCAGCACGCTTCTCATCTCCGCCGCTTTTAGAGGAGTGCCGGAAATCTGAACGATCTGATAACCGATCTCCCGCACCTTTTCACAGGTTCTCTCAAAATCCGATATGGTTTTCGTATATTCTCTCAGAGAATAATACTGTGCGCCGATTCTCTTATCCATAGCTTCTCCTCTCTCCGCCATATTTTTAGTATGTCTTGCTGTTATCCACAACCACCTGAGATTCCTTTTTCACGATGGTAGAAGTGCGGATTTTCTCCTGAAGAAGCTCGTAAAATCTATCGTCGGGGAAATTCTTCACATCCACAGTCTCTCCGGTCCATGCGCTCAGGTGAATGGCGTTGGAAATGGTCAGGCCCAGCAGTCCTTCCTCTCCTCTGGCCAGCAGTTCCGTGCCCCGAAGCACTGCGGAGGCAAAATTATTCAGAATTCCCACATGCTGAGGACCACCGGAGAAGTCTGCCGGAATATTGCATTCCCAGCACTCAGGCCTGCCAAAGGGCACTGTGTTCGTCCTGTTGTGTTCCCTCTCCGATATCACATTTCTGTGAAATACAAGCCGATTGTGTTCCACTACCACCTTACCCATGTCACAGGCAATCTCCAGTCGATTGGTCCCCGGTGCTTCTCCGGTGGAAGTGATATATTCTCCCGTGGTGCCGTTGTCATACTCAAAGTAAGCCATCACATCGTCTTCCACTTCGATATTGTAGTACTTGCCGAAGCTGGCTTTGGCAAATATCCTGTCCGGCATGCCGAACATCCACTGCCACAGGTCCAGCTGATGAGGATTCTGATTAATCAGGGCTCCGCCGCCCTCTGTCTTCCAGGCGGAACGCCAGGTGCTGCTGTCATGGTAAGCCTGAGGTCTGTACCAGTCGGTAATGATCCACGTGATCCTCTTGATATGTCCCAGGTCACCTCTCTGTATCATTTCCCGCAGCTTCTGATATACCGGATTGGTACGCTGATTATACATGATTCCAAACACTTTGTCGCTCTTTGCGGCCGCGGCGTTCATTTCTTTCACCTGTTTGGTGTATACACCTGCCGGCTTCTCCGTAATCACATGAAGTCCATGGTTCAGCGCCTCTATCACCAGGTTCGGATGATCATAATGGGGTGTTGCAACAATCACCACATCGCAGACTCCGCTCTCATACAATTCCTGTGCGGATGCGAATACCGGCACCTGGGGATACAGCTGCCTTGCGGCCTCCTGCCTGGCCGGAGAGCTGTCACAGATTGCCCCTATCTCCATCTCCGGCACCTTGCCCTCCATTACGTTTTTCACATGGCCCGTGCCCATGTTGCCGAAGCCAATCACGCCTAATTTCAGTTTTTCCATATTTTTTCCTTTCCGCAGCCTTTTCCACTGTTTTCATCTCAGCAAAAAACTGCCCATTATTTTCCTTCTATCATAAGTATCCTCAAACTTACCCTTGCGGCACCACAAAATGTTTCGCACTCTCCCCCACGAAATCCCGGGGTTGATGCACGTCAGACTACATTTCAAAGCACCCGCTCCAGAATCTCTTCCAGGGCGCGATACGCCAGAGTAAAGGTTCCCTCTCCTCCCTGGGGCAAACCGGCCATTTTGTCGTCAAGCTCCAGATTTTCAAGCCCTGCGAAGCTGCCCAGATGAGGTTCGATGCTCAGGAATCCGTCATACCCGGCTTCAAAAAGCTTCTCCAGCACATATTCCACATTGCCGTCTCCGCTTCCCGCAGGCACTACCCTGCCATCCGCCAGAAACGCATCCTTAATATGTACATAGGCGATGTGCTCCTTCACCGCCTCATAAGCCTTTCTGGTATCCTCGCCGCACTGGACAAAATTCGCCGGGTCAAACACCGCACGGAAATTGTCACAGCCCAGTTCTTTCATCAGATCCGCGCAGCGCTCCGCAGTATCTCCGTAAATGCCCTTCTCGTTTTCATGGAGCAGCACCACTTTTTGCTCTTTTGCATAAGCAACCATCCTGCCCAGACGCGCCAGAACTTCTTTCCGTTCTTCCCCGCTCCAGACCTCTCCGCCCTGATGATAGAAGCTGAACATCCGGATATACCTGGCGTCCAGCATCCGCGCAATCTCCACCACCCGTTTGAACTGCGCAAAGTGTTCCTCAAAGTCATCCTCCAGCCTCACCTTGCCAATGGGAGAGCCTATGGAGGAAACTGTGATGCCGTTCTCTTTCATTTTCTGCTTCAATCCGGCTGCTTCCTCGTCGGAAAGGTCGGCGATGCTCTTCCCGTCGATTCCCCTGGGCTCAAAATACCGGATATTCAGTTTCTTCAGCACCCGAAACTGTGTGTCAATGTCCTCCGCGATTTCATCCGAAAAACCGCTGATTTTTTCATACTTCATTTTAATCCTCCGCCTTTCCTGACTCCTGCTCCTTTTCCCGGGACAGTCCATGGTCCTGTCCGGATTGTCTGTTTTCATAATACTATCTTAGTACATCCTTTTTTCAAATAATATACTGTTTCTTGCGCAAAACCTTGCATTTCTTGCCCTGTTGTCTTACAATAGATTCATGCTTATACCCCCTGCGCGCTACTGCGCGCATACCAATCAATATTTGAAAGTATACTTTCAAACTTTACTGTCAGGAGCCGTGCATCTGCCACTGTTCACAACCTTCGCAGTAACAGATGCACAGAGACCGGAAATAACAGCTCCTTATGCTCCCGGCAGCGGATGGAGGTGCCTTATGGAGTCCTGCTATACAATCAACGAATCTTTCAATTTTGCTCCCACCAACGCCAATTTCCAGCTTCACAACCACAATGACTATGAAATTCTCCTTTTTCTGGAGGGTGATGCCAGGTACATTGTAGAAGATAATATATACACGCTGGAGCCGGGGGATCTGATCCTTATACGCAAGCACGAATTCCATCGCATCTATCACAACAGCCCTTCTCCCTACAAACGTGTGGTTCTGATGGTTTCTCCGCTCTTTTTCCAGGAAAATGCCTGTGCCGATTACGAAGCGCAGTTTCTGGAGGCTCCCATCGGCACAGGTCACAAAATCACCGCTGAAACGGTCCGTTCCAGCGGTCTGTATGACGCTTTTCTGAGATATAAAAAATATTCGGATAATTACAGGCTGTCTTCCGACACACCTGTTTTGAGATCCGTTATCACGGAGATCCTGTACCTGATGAATCAGGTCAGCCATTTCTCCTCCTCCGATTTTACCACCAACCCGGTGAAGTCCATCATTTTGTACCTGAACGGCAATTATACCGGCGAAATCACCCTGGACGCCCTTCAGGAAAAATTTTTCATCTCAAAATATCACCTTTGCAGGGAATTCCGCAAGGCCACCGGGCTCACCGTCCACGAATATGTCCGTCGAAAGAGGCTCACAAAAGTACTGGAACTCCGCTCCCAGGGGCTGCGCATCGGCGCCGCCGCAATGGAGGCGGGTTTCCGGGATTATTCCTCCTTTTACAGGGCCTTCCGGAAAGAATACGGGACGCCGCCCAGGGCGGATTTATCCTGATGGATTCTCTATCCTCCCGCCTGATATCTGCAGTGGCGCCGTCCTCCAAACCCCAGTCCCAGGGCGGCCGACGTCAGTGCAATTCCCGTCAGCAAGACCCTGGCATCAGGCGGAGCTTCCATAAACATTCCCGGAAAATAAAACGGCATGGCATAACAGATATAATGAAGAAATACGTTTACTCTTCCCATTGGAAGCATATCCAGAAACACCCGCAATGCCAGCGGCCCCCCATAAACAATCAGCGAAATCATCAGGGAAGAAAAAGTCTTCCGGCACCCCGCGGAGACAGCCTGTATCAGGATGCTCAATATCAGGACAGAAAGCCATCCGCTCAGATACAAAACCACAGTCACTTCCCCCAATGGCCTGAAACCCTCTTCAAAATACGTGGGAAATCCCACAAGTGTCCCGCTTACTTTCAGGCTTTCCCATCCGTAAACGAGCAGCTGTTCCAGAAAAATCATTCCACAGGCCAGCCAGTAAAGCAATGTTGCGAATCCCGCTCCCGTACATATCCGCATCCCCCAGACTCTGATGCGTCCTTTCTCCGCGGAAAGAATAATATCCGCAGTGTGAACCGCGTGGTCCTCGGAAAACGTCGGACACAGCGCAATAATGATCACCATACAGACCATCACATAGGCGATCAGAAATCTGTCCCAATACCCGCTCCCGGCATAGCCAAACCAGTAATTCCCCTGTAGATACCGATTCCCGGACAAATCCTCCGGTAGTATGTACACTTTCTCTCCATCTTTCCCCTGCCCTGTGCTGCAGAACCATTTTGTCACAAAGCGGTTGCAGTAGTTGTCATTTCCCCCTCCTGCCCCGGCCGCGGTCATGGCCTCCAATGTGGTGGAACGGTTTTCGTAATTGACAGGCGGACCGTATTTTTCCCAGATTGCACGCACTGTCTTCTCAGTCAGCGGGCCCGTGAATGCAGCCGCAATTTCCCTGTCCCTGAGTACCGCCTCTTTTCCGCGGTAAATCCCACCGTTATCGATCACGCCCTCTCCCCAGATTGTATTTCCCAGACTGTAATATATAACTGTCAAAATTGCCGCCAACATGGCAGCCCATGTGGTTTTCCTTGAAAAGATACGGTAGATTTCCGTCTTAAGCATGCTCCATCTCCTCCCTGAAATAATACAGATATACATCCTCCAGATCCGGATCCGCCGGCACCGCAGTCTCCAGCGGCCTCATATCTGACACAATCCGCAGCCTGGCACCCTGCTCCGTATTGCGCAGATTGCTTACGGAGAAATGGGCCTGATACTTTTCCGTATCCTCCGGACGCACATAGCATTCCCATACCTTTCCCCGGACCATCTCCAGCATGTGCTCAATATTCCCCGCAGCCAGCAGCTCTCCGGCCTTCATAAGGAGTATTTCATCCGCTATATATTCCACATCCGACACAATGTGTGTGGACAGGATAATAATTCTGTCTCTGGACAGAGCGCTGATGATATTCCGGAATCGTATACGCTCCTTCGGGTCCAGCCCTGCCGTGGGCTCGTCCAGAATCAGAATCTCCGGATCATTCAGAAGCGCCTGTGCGATTCCCAGCCTGCGAATCATCCCCCCTGAAAAGGTCTTGATCTTCCGTCCCCTGTCCGATTCCAGTCCTGTTTTTTTCAGCAGTTCCTCCACTTTTTCCTCCGCCTGCTTTCTGGGTATGGCCTTCAGCGCCGCCAGATACAGCAGAAAACGCTTTGCGGTAAATTCCGGATAATATCCGAAATCCTGCGGCAGATATCCCAGAATCCTTCTGTACTCCGCTCCCAGCTTCCCCACGGCTGTCCCGTCATACAGTATCCTGCCTTCCGTAGCTTCCAGTATCCCGCAAATCATACGCAGAAGCGTGGTTTTCCCGGAACCGTTAGCTCCCAGCAGTCCGTATACCCCCTTAGTCAGAGATAATGAAACCCTGTTTACCGCTGCTCTGCCGCCGTATTTTTTAGTCACTCTGTCCAAAGTCAGTTCCAGCATAGTGTCTCTCCCCTCCTGATTTTTCCATAGATACGTTGCAGCTGCCACAGAAAAAATACTGTCCCTGCCGCCAGAAGCACCACCCACAGCCATAGAAGCGCCTTCGTATAAAGCCGGGATGGCGTCACCACACACACGCATACTATGCTTCCGGTCAGAAAGAACAATACCAGCTGCCCATATCTGCCCCTGGCGCTCCGAAGCAGTGTGACATACAGAAGACAGCATCCGTTTGACAGCACAAAAGGCACCAGAATGTACAGACATACCTGTATAAAAGGAACGGAAGTATTCTCCGAGATTCTGAACCCGCACAGCAGCAGAACCAGAATATCCGCCGTACCGGTCAAAATCATACGAATGGTCCACATCTGAGGCAGATTGAGATAACAGCTCTGCTCCAGCTCAGCCATTCTTCTGGAAAAATGTCTCCCCAGATCTCCGCAGGCAATTACCCCCAGCCACGCAGCCATTACAGAAATCCACTGGAGATAATCCTTCAATCCTCCCCGCAGCACAGACGTTCTCTCCAGCCATATCACCAACGCCGCTGCCACACTTCCCTGCATCACCCAGAACCCGGGTGAAATATACTGCAATTCAATGAATGCAAGTTCCCTCCAGGATGGAGTATGGCGTACCTTTTTTCGTTCGATCCATCCTTCAATCTCCTTCATTGCCTGTGCTTTTACTGTGGCATCCGGCTGCAGTTTCCGCAGCCGTCCCCAGAGCGCCTCCATTGCTTTGAGTTCCTCTCTCTCTCTTTTCAATCCAGAAAATCCTCCCTTCTCAGTAAATTCTGCAGCTTCTCCATTCCCTGCCGCACCCGGGACTTTACCGTCGAAACTGACACTCCTGTCATGGTTTCAATTTCACGATACTTCATTTCATACAGATAATGCAGCAAAATAGCTTCTCTCTGTATTTCCGGCAGCTGTTTCAGCGCCTGCATCAATCTGTGATGAACATCCGCCTCTATCACCTGTCTTTCGGGACAGGATTGTTCCGGCAAATCCCGCCTCCACTCATCCGGAACATCTGCTGCCGGCCCCGGTTCCCTTTCTCCTCCGAAGCTGTCGTCCGAAGACCGGCCTGCACAGAAGCGCCTTTCGGCCTCTCTTCCCTTTTCATTCAGATAGTTCCTGCATACGTTCATGGCAATGGTCAGCAGATATCCTTTCAGATTCCTGTCATGATAGCCTTCCACATACCGGATAAAGCGCAGAAAGGTTTCCTGTGTCAAGTCATATGCATCCTCCCTGCCGCCTGTCTGAAAGGCGCAGAAGCGGAAGATATCGTCATAATACTTCCCGGCGATATCCTGAAGATAGTGCTTATCTCCCTTCTGAATGGCTTGTATCCAATGACGCTCGTCCACAGCTTCTCCTCTGCTTAGTTTTTACACTTTTTCACAGTAATCAGGTCTGACAGAATGTGCTTTCCTGTAATATAATCGTTTCCATCCGAAAAAGGTTTTAAAAAAGAACCCTGTTTCGCAAAAATCTGCTCACAGGATTCTCTTATCGTCAACAATTCCGCAAATGCCCTTTCCCCTCCACACTCAGCCAGCTCTGATAGATAATGACAAATCCCAGGGGACCGCCGATGATACCCCAGAGTCCGAAAAGCTTAATTCCCGCATAAATCGACAGCAGAATCGCAATGGGAGACACTCCCAGCTTACTGCCGATCAGTTTCGGCTCCAATACTTCCCGTATAAAAATGCATGCAACATATACCAGAATACAGACAATTCCCGCCATATAATTCCCGTAAAAAAATTGCTGTATCCCAAGAGGAACCAGCACAACTCCCGTTCCGATGAAAGGCAGCGCATCCAGAACACCCGCCAGCAGTCCCCACAAGATTCCATGCTGTATCCCGCTGAGTCCCAGCACCATGGCTGCCAGCGCGGCAATGATACTCATAATGATAATCTGTGCCTTGATAAAAGTGGCAATGTATCGTATAATTCCGCAGATAATTTCCAGGTAGACATAACATTCCTCCCTTTCAAGCAGCCGGTTCATGATATCGTCATAATCCTTTGCCAGCAGCACCGTGGCAATCAGAAAGGTAATCAGAAATCCTCCCACCGCCGCCACTGTTTTCAGATAAGTCAGAGACTGTGACAGCATTCCGGGCAGAAGCTCCAGCTGAAAGTAATCAATCCCCTCCTGAATTCCCGTAAGAAGGAGCTGTTCCAGATACAGATTATCGATTCCCAGGGTCTTTCCCACCACATTGCAGATATCATGAATAAAGCCGGCCAGCTCCGTCTCCAGAGAATCCAGCCTGTTCACCACCTCGGGCAGACTTCCCACAATCCAGGAAAAAAGTACCCATAACAGCACTGTCAGAATTCCGCCGGCCACCAGAAGCAGAAGGATAGCCCCTATCTGCCGATGTACCTTCAGTTTCCTCTGCATTTTCTGAAGCAACGGGCCGAAAATCGTCACAAACAACATAGCCGTCAGAACCGGTGCTGTCAGCGGCGCAATAAATTTCAGGAAAAAATAAACTGCCCCTGTTGTCAGAAGCAGTACGACCATTCTGTTCTCTTTCCATTTCTCTACCATAACCAGTACCCGCCATCCTTTTCTTTCTTCCATGTAGTATGGCAGATTCTGTCCGTTTTCATAACTGTGAAAAAAAGGAAAATGCCTCGCCTCCCGGTTTGATCTGAAAGCACATTTTCTCCTTTGAACCGGGATGCATAAACTCAAGACTGCAGGCACAGAGCGCCGTATTCCGGACATGATATCTTCGGGCTGCCTCCTCGGACGCTTCGTTCCCATACTTTCTGTCTCCCAGAATCGGGGTCCCCGCATGGGCCATCTGCGCGCGGATCTGGTGGAAGCGTCCTGTCTCAATCCTGATCTCCGCCAGCGCCAGCTCTCTGTATGTCTCCAGAATCTCATAATTCAAAATCGCCCTGCGGGCCCCGAACTGCTTCCCCCACTCCGAAGCCTCATCCAGGATTACCGCTCTGCCCGCATGATCCCGGTATAATTCGTTCACCAGTCTCCCTTCCCGCTCCGCCGGCTGCCCCCAGAGCACCGCATAATACCGTTTGGAAAAGGAATCTTCTTCCTGCTTCTGCAGCCTGGTGCTCAAAAAGGCCGCCGCCTTCTCATTTTTTGCAAAAACCAGCAGTCCTTCCACCGGCTGGTCCAGGCGATGAATCACCCCAAGATACGGATTCGCCCCGCTGCCATGCCCACCCCCAGACCGGCCAGAACGGTACAGATAATTCTTCAGTTCGCTTACCACATCCTGCTGGCCTGTTCGTGCGGTCTGGGTTGCCAGACCGGCAGGTTTATATACCACCGCTATTTCCCTGTCTTCATAGAGAATCTCCGTCTTCATTCCCCTGTTCCTTACATGCTTCTATGCATATCCTCTCCGCCTTCAGCCAGGTCTGTTTTTCATTCCATCTGCAGAAATAGCAGATTTCCGCAAGTTTTCCTGTCCTTCCTTTTACAGGTGATACTGCCGTCCCATCTGCTCAGCCGGCTCTCACTGCCATCTGAGCCCTCTCGGATAATGGTTCTTCATCATCCCGCCAGACAATTTACCCCAGCCGATGCCGAAATCCAACATGACCAACGCCTACGGCCTGTCCATCTACTTCCCCTACCGGAAGCA
>JAAWLQ010000096.1 GCA_022797995.1 Lachnospiraceae bacterium | reverse complement strand
TCCACACCGGCTCCGGCACAGCCATAGGTCTGGAACACCCGCAGCGCATTGGCTGCCTGCTGGGTGACCTGCTGTCTGCTGTAACCCTCGGTCTGCACATTGGCTATGTTATTGGAAGTGGTATTCAGCGAAGCATTGCTGGCAAGCAATCCTGTATAAGCTATATTCAATCCGAAAAACTGTGATGGCATTTTTATTCTCCTTCCGTGCGCTTCATTCCTTTATACACCAAGTGTACTGAGCAGATGCTCCAGCATCTCATCAATTACATTGATATAACGGCTGGATGCGTTGTACGCATTCTGGAATTTAATCATATTCGACAATTCTTCGTCAGAAGAAACTCCCGACACCTGTTCTCTGGCACTCTGAATGGACTCCATGGCGTTTTCCTGATTATAGTAAATGCTTTCAAACGCATAGCCGGAATTGGCCACCTGGGAAACCAGATCCGTATAATAATTCACAAAATTAGTGGGCTTTTTCACGTTGGGGTTGAGGGTATATTCCTCGGCCATAAACGCATCCTTCAAAGCCGTCGCCGTGGCTTTATCCTCGGAGCCGTCCGGCAGGCGGAAGCCCAGCATGGAGGGTTTCTGCATCAACTCCGGATCCACCTGAAGATTCTCTATAGTATAGAGAGAACTGGGGTCCCCGGCATCCTCCTCATTGTAAATCCAGTACTCTTTCTCCTCAGTGCCTATGACTATATTATTTTCGTCTTTTACATCCACCGTTCCCGTCACCTTGCGGTATCCCTCGGTGGTGAGCTTTCCGAACATCTGAAGAGGGCTTCCGTCATCCTTGCGCATATATCCGCCCACATTGTTTTCACAGTACTTTTCTCCTGCCTTTACCAGAATGGTTTTGCCATCCGATGCCAGAATGTCCTTATCCGCTGTCTTCACACCTGCCGCCCCGGCGAGAATCTCATTTACCTTCGTAGCCACATTGTGAATCAGCTGGTCAAATTCAGCCTGTATGTTCATGACAATGGACTGTGACACATCGTCATATTTGTCACTGGCCAGATCCGTATAATTGGCTCTGTGATCTCCTCTGGCATGGAGCATAGCCTTCAGGCCGCCCACATCCGTATTCAAATCCGTTGAAATTCTGAGGCTCAGGTCAAATACATCATCCCTGAGCGGATTCCCCTTGGAGTCAAGTTTGAAATTACCATTCTCATCGAAAGAAGAATTCTGCGGCCAGTACGGTGTATAGAATCCGGTCTGTTCATCTACATCCAGTCCCATTTCAAAACATATGGGCCCCTTCACGAAATCCATTCCCTCAATCTGCACCCACACATTGCCCTGGGGATCTTCGTCGTAATTGATGTTCGCCATCTGAGCCAGTTCATCCAGAATATTGTCCCTGGCATCCCGCAGGTCATTGGCGCTTTCGATTCCGCCTGCCTCGATGGAGCGGATGGATTCATTCAACGCAAGTATCTGCTTTCCATATTCATTGATTTTGTCTACCTGTTTCTTAATCTGCAGGTTCAGATTATCCTGATAGGCGCAGAAGCCCTCGTACACCGCTCCTGCTCTCTGCACAAATTCCGCGGCTCTCTGCACCAGCAGCCCCTGTGTAACAGAGCTTGCAGGATCCTTCGCCACTTCCTGCACGGCTGTCCACAGGTCCTCCAGCGTATTCTGGAATGCCTCGCCGTTCAGCTCGCCCAGCTGACTTTCCACCTCGTCCGTCACCTGCATGGACACCTCATAAAACATACTGCGCCCGGATTCCCGGCGGTATGTCTTGTCAAGGAAGTAATCCCTTATATGTTTTACCCTGGAATAATTGACGCCCAGTCCCGTCTGCTTGTTGTTGACGGACTTTACGTCTACCGAAAGTTTCAGATAACTTCTGGAGGACTGCTGTACCTGCTGTCTGACATAGCCGGTATTGTCCATATTAGAAAGATTATGCGCTGTGGTATTCAGCGCATTCTGACCGGTCTGTAATCCTGACGTTCCAATATATAAACCACCCATTAATGACATAGCAATCACCTCAATATTCTACAAGGATTCAGTGCCTTCCGGCTACTGTTTGGCATCAAAACTTCCGTTGGTCACGCCCATTTGTGTGCCGGAATTGTAAGCGTTCCTGGTGTAATTGGCCGTCTCCGGCGCCGCTTTGGCAGCCTGCAGGAGATTCATCTCAAATTCCACCATTTCCACTGCGCTTTCCAGCAGTTCTTTATTCTGTTCGTTAATCCGGCGTAATTCTCCAACTGTAGTCTTAAGCTTCTGATGTGCTTCCGCCAGCTTCGCCTGCTCTTCCGGTCTCGCCGACATCATTTCCACCAGATTGGAGAGTTTCAGACTTTCAACATCCCTGTTTAATACATTGGCAATATCCGCAGTCACTTCAATCCGCCTTTTCTCCAGCCGATTAAGCCTGCCAACCACTTCCTGCTCATCATCCGTGATTTTCTGTAATTCTTCCAGATCCGCACTGGCAATAATCTGTGTCTTCCGCCTGGACAAGGTTAGAAGTCCCTCGTATTCCACGCTTTCCTGACCAAGTACCTGAATCAGGTTCTCCATTAAACTAGCCACAGGACTTCTTACCTCATTTCCTCATACTTTTGCAGCAGCTTTGCCGCAAAAGAAGCGTTGTCCACACTGTATGTGCCGTTCTGAATCTGGGCCTTGATAGGCGCCGTCAGTTCTTCTCTGATATCAGGGGCCGCTGCAAGCGCTGCCTGCGCCGTGCTGATTTCCTTCCCCAGACTGCTGAACTGCAGCTGGTCCGTATGGGATACACTGCCGGTCTGCCTGGTTTTGTTCACCTTGCTGGCCTGATATATCTGATGAACCTGATTATATGCCTCAATACGCATATCGGATTCCTCCCTTTCCAATCCTTATGGAATCACGCCGAACCGTACTTTTCCATTCACGATACCGGTCTGTGAATAATAAGCATCTATTTTCTCATTCTTTCAATCTATTAATTTTATCGGCACCAGGCTCAAATACTTTAGTCCTTCCGCAACTCTTTTTTTCCGTGCAATATCCGGTCACATCACATTTTGGTACAAAATAATGATCTACCAGATATTTCCACTCTTCCGAATATTCGCTGAGCGCACGGCAAATGTCCTGCATCAGAGCCCGGTATTCCCAGTATGCCCTGGTACAAAGTCTCTGATGAGACATTTCGATCAGATTACGCACATTTCTTTTATCCACAATTTTGGTGGACATTCCCAGCGGCAGAAGCATTGCGGCGTCCTCTCTGGGAATTCCGCAGTTGCTCTCCAGTCTCTCACAGGCTGCGGCAATCGTCTCCATAGTCTCTCTGTAAATCTGTGCAGCCTCCGGGTTCCCTGCCACGGAAGGCGGCGTGATATAGGAAAAGTCTTTGTAATTGATATAGCGGGTGCTGGCCTGCAGTCTCGTGGGCGCGCCTCCGATATGGGTATACCACTCCCGAATGACCCGGGCTGAATAGCCTTCCAGAATCATTTCCACATTGACATACTCCATCACCCGATGATGACCGGATTTGATGCAGTCAAGCCCTCTCTTATAATTCCTCTCCGCGTTCCGGGTATCGGCGCCCCAGCATACACCGGCGCGCTCGCCCATCAGGGTGATGGGATTTTTCGTGGTTTCGCTTAAAATTGTAATCATAGTTTTCTCCTCATTATAGTTCCGCAGTAATGTGTTCAGACACATCACTCATCATCTAATATACTTTCCGGCGAAAAATTTCGTTCACAGGTATAGCATCTGTAAAAAAAGCCTCTGTTTCTCGTACTTTTGCAGATTCTCAGTCTGTCTCCACAAATTCCGCATCTGTGTTCTCTGCCTGCAAATAGTCTCCCATATGCCGCTTCCCGATCGTATGCCCAGATTCGTCGGTCCCTGTCTATGCTGGAAAAAGAAGTCCGGTTTCGCAATCCGTACATATAATACAGCGCCATGCCGGACTTTATCCCGGGCATATGCATGATTCTGGGATTTCGGAAAAAGTCTTCCTTTAAAATATATCCCGGAAGATAAATGTGTCCCCCTGCATAGTCGAAGTAAAATCTGGTATAAAGATTGCTGGCATGCTCATACTCGTCAATCATCAGCAGCCTTAAGAATCTCTCATTTCCCTGGGGGAAGCCTTCCTCGTGAGCTCTGACATATTCCGTATAGTCATAGAAATTCTTCACCTCCGCGCTGGTACGCAGATAATGAGGATATACGAAAAAGTCCCATCTCTCCAGATTATGTACAATCTGCCCGCAGGCCTCTCTGGTTCTGCGGACCCCATTGTCCACGCCCTCATAGTCCCGGTTCTTCAGGGAGGAGGATTTGATCTCCAGAGTAAAAATCCCTCTGTCCTCCAGCTTTTTTCTCAGGTCTGGCGATATGGTCCCCACCTCGCCGCCTTCGGCAATCTCTCTATTAATTGCATTGACACATTTCCTCTCCGTTTCCCTGCTTGTATCTCTGCCGATCAGCAGACCGTCAAAAGGGGCATGCTTCCGGAAACCATCCTCCCGAAAATCGTCATAGGACAGATATTTATGCCTTGTATGTTCCGCAATATACTGCTCGAAAACCAGCTCTGCTTTCTTCCCCTGAATGGTATCCCGCCTTTTTTCTTCCTCCCGCCGCCCTGCCTGCCAGGTGTTTCTGGTATTGTGCACGATCAGGTCGATCAGGTCCATGTCGATTTCTTCGTCCCCGGGAATCTGGCTTATGATTGCTCCATTTATCTCCAGAAATTTCATCTCAATCCTCCTGCGCTTTTATACTTGCCTCACAATGCGCCCCTTTGGCGCCATGCCGCACCCAGTACTCTTCAGGGAAAACAGCAATTGGGTAAAGTCACTTTGACTCAGGCAGCAATTGGGGTATGACAGAAATACTGTCAATCGCCGTCCTGGGAAAGACTACCAGCAGGGTTCCCTTTCTCACGGAAACCGAAGCCTCCTCCCCGATAAATTCATTGCTGACGCCCAGGGCCCAGGTATCGGTGAGAACCGCATCCGTAAGCTGGTATTTCAGCCCTCTCTCGAACACGCCCTCCGCTTTCCCGGAGTGGGCAAACACGGACAGATAGCCCGACGTACTTTCAGGGAACCGCATTTCCGCGTTTTTCACAGCCGTAATCACACATTCCCTGTCAAACAGGAAACCCTGTCTGCCGCCTTCGGCCAGTTCCGCAAGGAGCTGCAGATTGGCAATGGTATGGTCTATCCGGCCGCCGGTTCCGCAGTAGATTCGGAAGATTTCATATCCCTTTTCGATGCCCTCCCGTATCGCCGCCCTCATATCTGTATCGTCCTTTTCCGGCGGCAGCTTAACCACATTCGGGTGATCCGGCACATATTGCAGGGTGTCAAAGTCACCGATGACCAGATCTGCGGGGATGTTCTCCTGTGTCAGATATTGAAATCCACCGTCCACCGCAATGACATAATCCCGCTGGCCCGGCATAAAATTCAGGCCGTAATTTTCACCTGCTCCTACTATATAACAGATTGGTTTGTTCATAATTGCTCCTGTCTATTCCAGAATTGCACCTCATCGAACCGCTTAACAAAAACCTCACATCCATCCGTCAATCCCGAATAAGCAAACCCATGCTTCAACGCAATCCGCCTCGTAACCTCCTGCTGCGGAGCGCATTCGATTACGGCATACCGGGCGCTGCAGGCCGCCACACCCAGGAGCATCTCCGTCAATTCTCCGGCATAGCCTTTGTGCCATTCCTCCGGCTTCAGCAGCCAGCCGATCTCAACACCATCCTGATTGTAGGAATGATAAATCACATAGCCGATGAAACGGGACAGTTCCTTTTTATCGACGGCATAAATAAGGGGCGGTTCCGCCAATCCGGCCTCCCGCAGAAATTTTTCCGCATCGGCATAGGAGTACGGCGGCTCGATATACCGCATGACCTCCGGGTCCGAAATCACTCTGTACAGTTCATCCAGGTCAGACAGTTTCATACGGCGCACCGTTAATCTGTCAGAGGAACATAATGTCATGCTTTTCTCCTTCTCGGTTAATAACTTTTTTGACATGATATGTGATTTCATCTCTCCCTTTCGGAAACATGTCCTAACTTCACAAAACAGAATATATGATATGGTATAAAAGAAAAGTCCCTGGCAATAGCAAAATTTTTATTATTGCAAAGAACTTTATTTAAGATATTCTGTTAGTTCAATTAAGCAGATTATACTAATAACTATATTTTTCTAAAAAGTCAGTGATTGTTAAAATTTCAGGTTCTTCTATGTCTAAAACATGAAAATCCTTGTCGCCTGTAATAAAAACATCTATATTTTCCATACGTGCGGTTGCTAAAATAGGAGAATCTTTTATATCCCTCATAATGTTTAATTCCTGCAAACCCAATTTTCTTGGCGTGTATACCATTTCAAAAGGCAATTCTATAAAAAATTGATTCAATGAATCTATTTTTGCCGGAAATTTGCGTTCGGTAACAAGCCTTAATTCTTCGATTACATAATCGCAGAGAACTATCCTATGGTAAAATGATAGCTGTTCTGCCAATCTTCTGGTAACTGCAGAAGGAAAGAAAATCATAGAAACAAGAATATTGGTATCCAACATTATTCTCAAAAGCTAATACCCCCTTACCTCGCTCCGTATTTCTTTCATATATTCCTGCATGTCATCCTCTGTATCAAATCCAGCTTCCTTTGCAGAATTTTCAAAATCTTTGGAAATCCTGTTAAAAGCAATAAGCGCAGAGTTTTCTAAATAAAATCTTCCATTCTCTTCAAGTATAACTATTTTGTCTCCTGTTTTTAATTGCAATTTGTTCCTTACAGAAACCGGAATTGTTATTTGTCCTTTACTTGATAATTTAGCAACTTCCATACACTCACCCAACTTTCTTGATATTCTTTACCTTCTTTACGTTTATTATATACAGATCCATATATTTTATCAATGACTTTCTCAGATATAATCCAATAATTTTCTCGCGTATACTCGCGAGTGCATTTATTTGTTGCTTTCCATTTTACACTTCCGTAATACCCACTCTTTTGAAAATCTCCTTTAATTCCGCTGCATTTTCCTCGCCAATTTCGCCGATTATCCCCATATAGATACCTTTTCTCCCCAGGCCGAATCTCAGATATCCGGCGGCGTGTTCATTGACAATATTCCATATTTTTGATATGTTCTGTCTAACGGAGGTTCGCCATGGACAAGGTGATTTTTTTAGATATAGACGGTGTATTGAATTCCAATTCCCAGAATCAGGAGCCCGGCGCCGAAATCAGTGACGGCACATTGATTTACAGAGAAAAAGTCCGGCTTCTGGCACAGCTGGTCAGAAGGACAAAAGCCGAACTGATTCTGCATTCCGGATGGCGGTTCTGGTTTGACAGTGACGGGACACCGCTTCGGCCGGAATCGCAATATCTGGTTGATTTGTTAGCGGAAGAGGGCCTGCATCTTTCGGGAATGACGCCGGATCTTACCACAGAAGAAATCCGGGACACGAAGAAATTCAGTCTTGTAAAAGCCGATGAAATTCTTCTGTGGTTAAAATTGCACAGCTCTGTAAACAGATGGGCAGTTCTCGATGATCTCGATCTGCACCGGAAAGAGCTTGCAAACCATCAGGTAAAGCCGAATTCGGCCACGGGCCTCACATCGAAGGATATCGCAGAGGCAGAGAAGATTTTAGAGCAGGAAGTGAATTAGAACATCGTAATTCGTGCATGGTCTTCCCTTTTTCAGCGATTCACTTCACCTCCACGCCGTCCCGATATACCCGTTCCACATGAATCTGCTCGTCAAAGCACACCAGATCCGCCTTCTTCCCGGGCTCCAGCACGCCGATTTCCGTCTCTCCCAAAGCTCTGGCCGGATTGCGGGTCATCATATTCACGGCCTGCCACAGGGGAACGCCCGCTTCATCGCGCATCACGCGAATCAGACGGTCTGCTGTGGCCACGCTTCCCGCAAAGGAAATGCCGTCCGGCATCCTGGCAATCTGGCCGTCGGACCAGACGGTCTGCCCTTCCTTCAGGCTTCCCAGCTTATAGTGTCCCGCCGGAAGGCCCGCCGCCCGCATGGCGTCCGTCACAAGGATGATACGGTCCATCCCCTTCGTCTTCACAATCAGCTTCAACAGAGAAGCCGGCAGGTGCATGCCGTCCCCTATGACCTCCACATCCAGCTCGTCCATCAGCATTGCGGCCTCCAGAACGCCGGGTCTGCGCATTCCGTTTTCCCGGATGATGGTGGACATGCCGGAGTACAGATGGGTGGCCATGGTATAGCCGTCCCGCACCGCCTGCTCCACATCCTCCAGACGGGCGTCACTGTGTCCCACGGACAGCAACACGCCTGCCTCCCTGGCGGCCCGGGCCACATCTCCCGCACCCTCCAGCTCAGGTGCCATGGTCAGAATCCGAAGCGCTCCCGCCCCCTTTTCCAGCAGCCAGTCCGTCAGCCCTTTCTCCGGCAATTTAATGTAATCCGCATTCTGAGCACCCTTCATGCTCTCCGCAATATAGGGTCCCTCCATATGCACTCCCAGAAGCCGGGGCCTGGAAGGGTTCTGCTCCCCTTCCTCTTCCATCTCACGGTAAAGGGAGAATACGCTTTCCATCTCTTTCCCGGAAGCCGTCAGCGTGGTAGGACACAGGGATGTGGTGCCATGCTGCAGGTGAGTAGAGAGAGCCTGCTGCCAGCTGCTCCTCTCCGCATCCATGAAATCGCCGCCTCCGCCGCCGTGCACATGGATATCTATAAAGCCGGGGGCCAGGTACCTTCCCTGCAGATCCACTGTTTCATCCGGCGCTTCCCAGCCGGCTTCATCTTTACTCCAGGCTTCCGCCCCTCTATTGTCTCTGACATCCCCGGAAGCTTTTCTTTCCGACGCTTTCTGCCGCCTTCCATCCCCGGATTCTTTTCCTTCCGATGCTTCCCCGCCGCTCCATATTCTCTGAATTCGGTCCCCGGCCACCAGGAGCTTTCCCCCTTCCAGGATTCCGTCCTGGAGAATAATGTTTCCGTTTACAAATAAGGTCTTTTTCATTCTTCCATCTCCTGCCGCTTCTCCGGCCAATGTGCTTCCCTGAATTTCTTTTCCTGTCAATCTTCTGTGTTATCGTAAATCCCGTGGTCTCAAAAACAAGTCTTTCCATGCTTTTGCAACGTTCAGACAAATCACCAAGCTGTTGTATGCTATCGCCATGCAATACGTCATATCTGTCTTATTATTATCGTCATCCCTGTGCATTCCGGCCACCCTTTTAATGACGAATTTCTATTTTTCCTCCGCTATCTTCCCTCCAGCTTCCCCAAAAGCACCCTGCCAAACCAGATTCCGAACCCCAGAGACAGAAGGCACTGCACCAGAAGAATCCTCTGAACGGGCGCAATGCTTACACCCACGAAAATCCAGTCCTCCGGCCACAACTTCAGCAGAAGCGTGCTCAGCCCCTGGCCGCACAGAGAGCCTGCGCTGACCAGCATCAGATACCAGGACAGATAAGCTGTCCTGTCCTCCTTCGGCGTGAACAGATAAGCCATATTATTGAAATAAAGGGTGCCTCCCGCGTAAATCACCTGATAGACCAGCATCGTCACCGGAAGCAACCACAGGTACGTATTTTTTGTGACCAGCATATGTAGAAAGGGGTACAACGCGAACAACAGGAAAACCTTCTGGAAAGCCCGAAGCCAGGAGGTCCGCAGAAGCAGCCGATGCCAGAAAGGCATGACAACCGCCGTTGTCACAATGTTCATGGCCTGCAAAATACTGATAAACACATAGCTGGCCTCCACCTCCTTCAGCAGATAGGTATTGGCAGAATACAAAGTCATAGTGGAGACCATCATCCAGGCAAAGACGGGGATCATGGTAAGGCAGAATTTCCGGTTGTCGAAAGGCAATGTCAGAAGTCTGGCACCTTTGACACTGCTTTTGGGATATTCCGGCTCCCCCGGCAAAAGCAACAGCACCAGCTCCGTCAGAGCCAGGCCGAAGGCGGTCAGCCGGATCACTCCCATCCAGTACAGCTGTCTGCCGGAAGCTTTGGCAGCATCTGCCAGCATACTGGCTCCAAAGGTGGCCGCCGCCGTAAAAATGCTGTTCACAATACCGGATATGGCAAAAAACCTCCCCCGGATTTCCTCCGGAAGGAAGCCGATATGCCATGCCGGAAAACCGCTGGCCACCAGAATATTGCACACATTTCCCAGGAGAAGTGCCCCTGCCATCCACCATAGAAGACTGCTTTGCGGTACCAGTCCCGGCAGCAATGTCACGCACAGAATGACCAGGCCATGATAAAACAGCCTGGCCGTCCCCAATACAACCTTCCTCTTCTGAAACCGTTCCAGCAAAAGAGGAGAAAACGGATACAGAATTCCTGCCAGCAGCGGCAGGCTGGTCACAAGGCCGATCTGCACCTGATCCATTCCCGCATTCAGCAGAAAGCCCGTGAGAAATACCCCCGTGGTAAAAGCCGTATAAATTGCCTTCAGGCATTCGGAACCCAATATGTACAGTCTGGCTCTTCCGTCCGCTTTTCCTAAGGCAAATAAACTGTCATTTCTCATATACGCATTCTATCCGCATTCCGCGCATCCTTCCTCTCTTTCTGCCTGTTTCCTGAATACCCTTTCCATTTTATCTCCTGCATAAATTCTACTCTGAAAATCTCCGGATGGCACAGTTTGTCATAGTACATCCACGTCACTGCATTTATTGCCGCACTGTCCACTTTGCAGTCCTATAACACAGAGCCGTTATCCGATCCTGCCTCAGTTATATTTCTCATCTGAATGCCAGACATGGCACTTCATTTCAATCCCGCCACAAACGCTTCCATCTCAATCATCCTTCCTCCGGCAAGCCGGGACGCTTCCGCCGCCAGCGCCATGTAGTGGCTCTCAAGGGACTGACGCAGAGATGTCAGCGTCCCTTTCCCCTGACTCCGGGCCTGGAACATATCGTGCAGCATACGATAATCTCCGCCGCCGTGGCCCGAGATCGTCTCCTGTACATTCATCCGGAAGGTTTCCTCCGGGCCGCCGAACCTGTGAAGCACAATGGACTCTTCCTCCAGATTTCCGCTGATATCCCCTTTCGTGCCCATGATATGAATGGTCCTGTGGTTGTTCCGGTTCAGTCCGCACATGTGAAAGCTCACCGTAATTCCGTTCTCCATCTCCATGGTCACAGACTGATTGTCCACCACATCATTGTCACAGCGGAACACACATCTGCCGTA
>JAAWLQ010000095.1 GCA_022797995.1 Lachnospiraceae bacterium | reverse complement strand
CATCTGGAACAGATCAGGCGCAAAACTCTGTGCCGATATACGGTGGCGCACCTGCCTTACAGAGAATATCTGGAGCAGCGGGAAGCAGGGATGGAGAAACAGGAACAGGAGGCGCAAAACGACAGAAGGCAGGAGAAAATCAGACAGGAGAAGCTGCACCGGATTATGGAGAAGGTGGATCACGCCCAGGCAACTATTTCCAGACAGGACCCTGCCGGAGGCCGTCTGCTGAAGAAAAAGATGAAGGCTGTGAAATCCATGGAGAAGAGATTTGACCGGGAAGCGGAGGATATGACCCGCAGGCCGGAAGCGGAGGAGGCTATTTTCGTAAAATTTGGGGAGAATATCAGAATGCCTGCGGGAAAGGTGGTCCTGGATTTTCACCTGGACAGACTGACGACCGGAGAGACGGGGAAATGGCCTGACGGGGAGAGGGACCGTGAAGGCGCTCAAAACGGCAGTCCCGGGGAAAGCCCGGAGGCGGGAAAGGAAGTGCCGGAAGGTGCGGGAAGGGTTCTGGCAGAACAGGTTGATCTCTTTGTGAAAGGCCCGGCGAAGGTCTGCATTACAGGAAGAAACGGTGCGGGCAAGACGACTCTGCTGCGGCGGATTGCGGCTCAGCTTCTGGCCAGGGAGGATATTCATGCCGCTTATATGCCGCAGAATTATGAGGAGCTTCTGGACATGTCCCTGACACCCGTGGAGTACCTGTGTACCACAGGTGAGAAGGAGGAAGTGACCCGGATACGGACCTACCTGGGCTCCATGAAATATACCACGGATGAAATGAGCCATCCCACGGCGGAACTGTCGGGAGGGCAGAAGGCGAAGGTCTTTCTGCTGAAAATGAGCCTGTCAGGGGCGGACGTACTGATTCTGGACGAGCCAACGCGGAATTTTTCGCCCTTGTCCAATCCGGTGATCCGTGATGTCCTCCGGGCATACGGCGGAACGATTATCAGTATCTCGCACGACAGAAAATATATAGAAGAGGTGTGTGATGCTGTGTATGAACTGACTCCGAAAGGATTGTCCCGTATTTGATTGCATTTACGATTTTTTTGTGATAAAATCGTAATATTCGTACAAGCTCTAAAAGAACTGTGTTCCTGGAACTGCGTTTCTGAAACTATGTTCCTGAAACTGCATTCCAGGAATTCAGTTTCTGAGAAAAGAAACAGCACAATGGTGCGGATGGGAGTCGTATGTTATACTCTGTTGTATCGGAAAAATATTCGTCGCTGCTTGCCCTGGCAGGCATTTTATTTGCATTTGTGGCGACAGTGGCCGCCACGGCGAAGCTGGAAGCGCATCTGCCGAAGGACGCCGGCCGGGAATTTGCCCATGACGGCAAGCTGTCAGCGGGGAAACCAAGGGGGGCGGGAATTATTTTTGTGCTGGCTTTTACGGCGGCTGCATTGCTTTTTACTCCCTTGAAGGCGGAGATTATTATTTACCTGATTTTACTTGTCATCTGCATGATGACAGGATTTCTGGACGACGCCTCGAAAACGTCCTGGGGCGAATTCAAAAAGGGTTTTCTGGATTTGTGTGTGGCGGTTCTGACGGCCATGACCTTTCTGAAATACAATTCCAATGCCATAGAACTGGCTTTTTTTCATGTGGGGTTTGTGATTCCTAAGGCATTGTTCGCCGTGCTGGCGGTGATTCTGGTGTGGGTGTCCGTGAATGTGACCAACTGCTCCGACGGGGTGGACGGGCTTTCCGGAACGCTGGCCATTATCTCAATGACGACGCTTTATCTTGTGGACCGGATTCTGGAGGTGGGGCAGGATTTCTCCTTCCTGATACTGCTCTTTGCGGCATGTATTCTGGGATATCTGTGGTATAATGCAACGCCCAGCCGGCTGATGATGGGAGATGCGGGTTCCCGGGCCATGGGTCTCTTTATCAGCATTGCCGTCCTGAAGACCGGCAGGCCGCTTCTGTATATTCCGGTGGCGTTTGTGTTGATTCTGGACGGCGGTCTGGGACTGATCAAGGTATCTCTGATTCGCCTGGGGAAAATCCATATTCTCACAAAGGTGCGTACGCCCCTGCATGATCATGTGCGGAAGATATGGGGCTGGTCCAACACCCAGACGGTGTTCCGGTTCGCCATCATCCAGATTATTCTGGCGGTGGTTGTGGTGTATGGTGTCGGGATGTGAGAGGAGAGTAAATTATGTATGATGAACTGACGCCCGGCGACATCAGAAAGATGGAAGAGGAGATAGAGCACCGGAAGCTGGTGGTGCGGCCCAAAGCGCTGGAGGATGTGAAAGAGGCAAGGGCTCAGGGAGATCTGAGCGAGAATTTTGAATACTATGCGGCGAAGAAATTCAAGAACCAGAACGAGAGCCGGATTCGCTATCTGGAGAGAATGATTAAGACGGCGAAAGTGATTTCCGAGGATTCCGCCGAGGATGAAGTGGGAATCAATAATACCGTTACGGTAGAGTTCGCGGATGACGGTTCTGTGGAAACCTACAAAATCGTCACAACGGTCAGAGGGAATTCTCTGGAGAATCTGATAAGCAATGAAAGTCCGCTGGGCAAGGCGCTGCTGGGGAAAAAGGAAGGGGATACCGTTTCCGTACAGGTAAACGCTTCTATTTGCTATGATGTAAAAATTATCCGCATCGATAAGACGTCAGATGACGGAAATGATAAGATTAGGAGTTTTTAAATGAAAAATTATCTGCTATTTGATCTGGACGGAACATTGACGGACCCCAAAGAGGGCATCTGCACCTGTGTACAGTACGCACTTTCTTCCTTTGGAATCGACGAGCCTGACCTGGACAAGCTGGAACCCTTTATCGGGCCGCCGCTGAAGGAAAGCTTTATGGAATTTTATCAGATGAGCGAGGAGCAGGCGGAAGCGGCAGTCGAGAAATACAGGGAGCGTTTCAGGGACAAGGGGATTTTCGAGAATGAGCTGTATAATTGGGTCCCCGAGATGCTGCGTGCCCTGAATTCCAAAGGAATGTTTATGGCGGTTGCTTCCAGCAAGCCCACTGTGTTCGTGCGTCAGATTCTGGAGCACTTTAACATTGCGAAATATTTTAAGGTTGTGGTGGGAAGTGAGCTGGACGGCACCCGGACGGATAAGGCCGAAGTGATAGAGGAAGCCCTGCGGCAGTTGTTCGGTGAGAAACCGGTGGATAAGAGTAAAGTATACATGATCGGCGACCGCCGTCACGATGTGGAAGGCGCGCATGCTTACGGCGTGGATGCGGTGGGAGTTACATATGGCTATGGCGGTATGGAGGAGCTGAAGGAGGCGAAGGCGGATTACATTGTCCGTTCTGTGGCAGAGCTGGAGAAATTCCTTCTGCGGGGCACGGAAGAGACGCAGAAACTGACCACATTCCAGCGGATTATGCAGATGCTGGTTCCCTTCCTGCTGTTTATTCTGGTGAGAAATATCGGGATGAATATCGGTGTCATGCTTCTGGTTACATTGGGAAACAGCATTCCCGGAGGAGATTTCCTGTTCGTGCGGAATGGGGAAGGGGCTTTGGAGGCGCTGACAGGAAACGGGTCCGTGATCGTTTCCACACTGGGATTTATCGCCGGTGCGGCCGCCATTTTCAACATTGCGAAGAGGACGCTGGCCAAAGCGGCGGAAGATATGAAGCTGACGCATATCAAGGAAGAGCCGGGGAAAAGCTATCTGCTGATGGGTATTGCCGCGGTGGGTCTGGCCATTGGGTTCAATGTGCTTTTAGAGCTGACCGGGGTGATCGACAATTCCGCGGTCTATGAGGCGGTGGCCGAGGCACAGTATGCGGCGATTCTTCCTCTGGGGCTGGTATGCTTTGGACTGATCACGCCGATTGCGGAGGAGCTTTTATTCAGAGGAATTATCTATAACTGTGTGAGGCGCTATCTGAAGCCCATTGCGGCCATGGTGATGTCCTCGGCTCTTTTTGCCATGTATCACGGCAATTCGGTACAGGGGATTTATGCGTTTGCCATGGGATGTCTCATGGTGTATGCCTATGAATATTTCGGAGATTTCCGGATGGCTGTGGCGGTGCACGTTATTTCCAATGTGCTGATTTACTGTATCAGTTATCAGCCCGGAGTGGCGGCCCTGTTCCTGAACTGGCCTGTGTGTATCCTGTGCCTGGCCTTCGGCGGGGGAAGTTTATGGCTGTTGAATAAGGAGAAGAAGATTTACGGATAATATGTGAGCCGGGGAAATAATTGTTCGGCAGGCTATTGGAATCGCTGTTCATTCCGTAGTTTAAAATCTACTTCACAGTGAGGCAGGAGTATAGAATGATATGAAGTTTTCTGTGATTACAGTATGCCTGAATCCGGGGGAGAAGCTGAATGCCACGCTGGAAAGCGTGCTTCGGCAGAGCTGCAGGGACGTGGAGATTGTGCTGAAGGACGGATGCAGTACGGACGGAAGCGTGGAAACGTGGCAGAGAGATAATGCATCCCGTCCTGAGGCAGAGCGGGTAAGGATCTATGTGGAAAAGGATTCCGGCATTTATGACGCCATGAATCAGGCGGTGGCTCATGCGGAAGGGGAGTTCCTGCTTTTTCTGAACTGCGGGGATGTGCTGTCGGACGACAGGGTGCTGGAGCGGGTTCGGGAGATAGCAGAGCAGGAGAGGAAAGCCGGGACGGATATGGACCGGCTGGTGCTTTACGGAGATACCTGCGGCGAGAAGAACAGCGTGGTTATCGCGTCCGCGCCCGCCATCAGCGGATTTACCTGTTATCGCAATATTCCCTGCCATCAGTCCTGCTTTTACAGCGCGGCTCTGTGCAGAGAGAAGCCCTATGACCTGCAGTATAAAATCCGCGCGGATTACGATCATTTTCTCTGGTGCTTTTATCAGGCGGGGGCGAAGATGCGCCACATGGATTTCCCGGTGGCTTCCTATGAGGGAGGCGGCTTTTCGGAAAGCCCGGAGAACAGGAAGCGGGATAAGCGGGAACACAGGCAGATTACTTCGACTTATATGAGCGGGGCAGAGCTTTTCCGGTACCGGGCGGTCATGGCCATGACGCTGGCGCCGCTGCGCAGCGTCATGGCGGAGAGCAGGCTGTTTTCCGGGGTTTATCATTGGATAAAGGAGCGGATATACCATAGGAAAGGTTTATTTTTGGCGGCTTTTCTGTTTTTCCTGCTGGAGATGGCTTTGCTTGTATGGCCGGTGGGCTGGCTGGCAGAGGATGCGGTTCACTGGCTGGCAGGGGAGGGTTCCATGAATCTGGAAGTTCAGGGGAACTCATTTTTTTGTTGTCAGGAATTCAGACCGGAGTACGGAAATCTGAAAAGTATCAGTATTGTGCTGGCGGGGGAGGAAGAAATCGGAGACGGGAATGCCCTTATCACGGTTACGGATTCCGACAATCAGATATTATTTCATGAGAAGATTCCCTATGAGCGTATGGAGATGGAATCTTATACGGATATAGACATGAATCTTTTGCTCAGGCCGGGAAAGAGTTATTTTTTATCGGTGGAACTGGAAGCGGATGAAAACGGCCGGATACCGGTGCTGAAGGCCTGTGCTGCGGACGGACAATATCTGATGCCGGAGAATATAAGGCTTATACAGGATGAGGAGATTGAAAATTTACAGCTTGTGACGCGATATTCTTACAGGAATGTGATAACGGGAAATAAGGTCTTACGAGCTTTTCTGCTGTGTGCGCTTGCCGCTCTGGGAATTGCATTCGGCCTGCCGAAGGACCCCAGATTACGTAAATGCATTGGGGTTATATTGCTCCTGGCCGGTCCCTATATACTGGGAAGACGTCTGGAACTGCTCACAGTGAACACACATTTTCTGCTTCCCTTTTCCATGAAGTGGAATATGGGAATCATGTATCTTCTGGAACTGATATTGCTGCTTTGTACCTGCTCATTTCCGATCAGCATCTGTGTAAGCAATGTGCTGCTGACTTTGCTTTATTCGGCCAATTACTTTGTGGTCTCCTTCAGAGGTGAGCCTTTGCGGCTGAATGATTTTTCGGCGATTGGAACGGCGGCCAGGGTGGTGGGTCACTATGAGCTCCGGCCAAACAGCCATATGGCTATGGCGTGGAGTCTGCTTGTGCTGTTCCTGGTATACGGGTTACAGACCGGAGGGAGACGGAAGCAGGGAACAAAGGGGACTGCCACGAGAATACGCTGGGCTGCAGGACGGATTGCATTCCTGACAGTGGGAATTATACTGGCGTTGGTAAGCGGATACAGGCTCCTGTATACTGATATGCTTTTAAAAGCCGGGTTTATGAATACACATGGATTTGACCAGAATATGAATTATCATTTTAACGGTTATCTGGTGGCAAGCTGTATGGATATTCAGGATTCCAGGGTAAGAGAACCGGAAGGATATTCTGTGAAGAAAGTTAAAGAGCTTCTGAGTCACGCCAGGGAAGATACAGCTGTTCCGGAGAGGGAAAAAATGCCCCACATTATCCTTATTATGAATGAAAGCTTTTCTGACCTGCGAGTG
This sequence comes from Lachnospiraceae bacterium, assembly GCA_022797995.1. Taxonomy (GTDB): domain Bacteria; phylum Bacillota; class Clostridia; order Lachnospirales; family Lachnospiraceae; genus Acetatifactor. The sequence continues at coordinate 4,800 of JAAWLQ010000095.1, read as the reverse complement.
CTTGGTAACCTGAAAATCAGTGAAGAAAACCTGAGCTTTTTTAACAGCCTGTCAGAAAACACAGTCCGGGGAATGGTGAATGCCTCGGTGCTCGGAGGAGGAACGGCAAACTCGGAGTTCGAGGTGTTTACAGGGAGCAGCATGGGATTTCTGCCGCCGGCTTATTACGCTTATCAGCAGTGTATGGTCAGGGAGATTCCCTCTCTGATTTCCGACATGAGAGATCTGGGCTATACGACGTATTCCATTCATCCTGAATCTGCGACAAACTGGAACAGGGACAGAGTATATCAATATCTGGGCTTTGAGCACAGCATATGGATAGAAGATTTCCCCGGGGCAGAAAAAGTGCATTATGGTGTCACAGATTTGGAAACCTATAAAAAAGTGGAGGAAATATTTGAAAATCGGCAGGAAGATGAGAGACTTTTTCTTTTTAATCTGACTGTTCAGAATCACGGCGGATATTCGGAATCGGATGTAAACCGTTCTGTGACGGCGTCGAATGTGGCCTCGGAAGAGGCAGATATCTATCTGTCCCTGATTCGGGAATCAGACAGGGCTTTTGAACAGCTGATCCGTTATTTTGAGAAGCAGACGGAACCTGTGATCATATGTATGTATGGAGATCATCAGCCAAAACTTTCAGATGATTTTTATGAAAAGGTATACAGTCAGACGGAAGGAATAGAAGAAAGAGAGAAGCGGCTGAACATGTATAAGGTGCCTTTTGTCATCTGGGCAAATTATGATATTCCGGAGCAGACGAAAGTGGACATAGGAATGAGTTATCTGGGAGTTTTACTGTTGGATGTGGCAGGGATTCCAAAGTCATCGTATTTTTCCTTCCTGAACCAGTACAGAGAGGAATACCCGATTATTACAATCAATGGATATGAGGATGGCGAAGGTAATTTTTATAACTGGTCGGAAGATGGTGCCGGGCTTTTGGAATACAGAATGCTGCAGTATAATCATCTGTTTGATTTGAATATTGTGGAATGGGGCTTCTGAGCGCAGTGGCGAAGGAGAAGTAAAACGATTTCCGCTGTGATACCATACTTCTGGAATGGAGTAAAATATGAGTAAAAGTATATTGAAAATGACAGGGAAAAGCATACTTCTGCTTCTGGCAGGGATTATATGCGGAACAGCGATTCTGACTTTGGCGTATTTACTGCCGGTGAATCCCCGGAACAGAGATATGGCATATGCGCAGCTGGACAGTGAAGGCTGGTACCCCAGAGCATCCATATCCAGCGCCTCATTGGATACCTGGTTTCATTCTCATTTTCCGGATGTTCTCGATGGAAATTCTGATAAAATTATGCTGTATACGGCATTGGATGATACGCCGGGGAATCCTTTGATGCGTGCCATGAACTCTTACAGTCAGTACAGAGGGTACTATACTTACTATTGGCATGGCTATGTAAGTATACTGCGGCCCCTGCTGTATTTCTTTGACCTGGCCGAATTCCGGGGGCTGAATATGGCCTGTCAGCTTTTGTTGATGACTGTGCTTGCGATTGTTATCGGCAGAGAAAAAGGTCTTCGATATGCCTGTATGTTTGCCACATCCTGCATTTTATTAATGCCGTTGGCAGTGTCCATGTCGCTGCAGTTTTCCTGGGTATTTTATATAGGCCTGACTGGTACGCTTGTATTGCTGTCATGGAAAAAGTATTTTTCGGAAAACCTGCGTTATGTCTATTTTTTCCTGGCGCTTGGGATGCTGACAAGCTATTTTGATCTGCTGACATATCCCCTGTTCACCTGGGGGATTCCGCTGATATGGTGGATTGTGACGGAAAAGGAGAATAAGAAAGCGGCTCACTGGCTTAAAATGGTGGTTAATTCAGGTGTGAGCTGGATTGCAGGATATGGGATATTCTGGTTCTCCAAGTGGATACTGGCCGGAATCGTCACGGGACGCGATGTCCTGGGAGAAGCTGTGAACGAAGTCTTTCTTCGATCCGGAACACTGGAGGGGCAGGAGTCCGGATTTTCCGGCAGATTTACCGCAATTTATACAAACTGGCTTCATTATGAATACAAAATATATGCGCTGCTACTGGCAGGATGGCTGGTCTGGTGGCTGTATCATAGTGTGAAACAGGGGGGATGGCTGAGAAGTCCCAAAAAGTATGCGTACTTGTTGACAGGTCTGGCCGGTTTTGTGTGGTATTTTGTATTATCAAATCATACTGCGGGACATCATTTTTTTACCTACCGTATCTTCAGTGTGACAATACTGGCTTTTCTGGCAGTGATTCTGGAGGGAATTTCTGCGGAGAGATGCAGGGAGAAAGTTCCCTGGAAACGGAAAATTATGACGCTTGTCCTGGCGGGTGGAGTATTGCTGCCGGCCGCTTTTCTGGCCCGTCTGGCCAGAGAAGAGCTGCGGATTACAAATGGCGGGGAAGCGTACCGGCAGATTCCCATGGAACAGAACCAATTGCTGGAAGCTGTGTTTGTCCCTTCTCTTGACAGGATAAAGGGCATTGGCCTGGGGCTGCAGTGCGAGGATACCGAGGGGGAATATGTGATTACATTGTGGGATGGAGACGCTCTGGAATACCAGATAACGATTCCCATTGCCGAAGGGGAGGGAGAAAATTATCTGTTCGAGACTACAGACTGGGAGCTGGAGCACGGGAAAGAATATCGGCTCACAGTGGAGGCCAGGGGGAACAGGGAACCGGTATATGTGTGGGTAACGGAAAACGGAGCCATGCCGCTGGCGGAGTATGGAAAACTGAGCATAAACGGCGAGGAGACAGAGGGACAGTTATTGACGGGCATAAATTATTGGGGGCGTCCCATATCTGAGAAACGGCTCCTGTTTTTAACGCTCAGCTGGTTCGGACTGCTCATGGCGGTTTGCAGCGCAGTGCTTTTTGAGAAAAAAGAGGAATGGGGCACAGCGTGTGATGTCATATAAAAGGTTTCCCGTGGGCAGAAAATAATTTATATACAATAATATAAAAAGACAGAAAAAACAAGTGAAATACAGAAATGCTCAAATAATCTGACAATTTCTGAAAAAGTTTTTATTTACAAATAAAGAGAAATGTTGTATAGTATGGAAAACGAAGACGCAATGGAGCGCAGGGAGAGCTCTATTGCGTTTTTTTGTGTACAGGTCCGCATAAGGAAGTTTTGCCGCCGGAGCGGCATGACGAAAGTGTGAAACCGGAAAAGAAGCAGGAGGAACCATAGTATGTTTGATGCAAAAAGAGAGGGACCGCAGGCAACTCTGTATCGGGAAGAATTTGAGCACGACAACTGCGGCATCGGCGCGTGTGTCAATATCAAAGGGAAAAAGAGCCGGGCCACGGTGGTGAATGCCCTGAAAATTGTGGAGAATCTGGAACACAGGGCCGGCAGGGACGCCGAGGGCAAGACCGGCGATGGCGTGGGGATTCTGACCCAGATCCCCCATAAGTTTTTTGCCAGGGTGACGAAGCCCCTGGGCATTGAGCTCGGCGGAGAGAGAGAATATGGTGTGGCTTTTGTCTTCTTCCCTCAGGAGGAACTGCGCCGGAATCAGACGAAGAAAATGTTCGAGATTATCGTGGAGAAGGAGGGACTGGAATTCCTGGGCTGGAGAGAGGTTCCCACTTTTCCAAATGTGCTTGGGCACAAAGCGGTGGAATGTATGCCCCACATTATGCAGGGCTTCGTGAAAAAGCCGGCAAATGTGGAGAAGGGGCTCGCCTTTGACCGCAGACTGTATATAGCGAGACGTCTCTTTGAGCAGTCCTCGGAGGATACCTATGTGGTGTCCTTCTCCAGCAGGACCATTGTGTACAAGGGAATGTTCCTTGTGGGGCAGCTGCGCACCTTCTATGCGGACCTGCAGAGCGAGGACTATGAATCCGCCATTGCCATGGTACATTCCCGCTTTTCCACCAATACGAATCCCAGCTGGGAACGGGCCCATCCCAATCGGCTCATGGTACATAACGGCGAGATCAACACCATTCGCGGCAATGCGGACAAGATGCTGGCCAGAGAGGAGAACATGGAATCCCAGTATCTGAAAGGTCAGATGCACAAGGTGCTGCCGGCCATCAGCAAGACGGGATCCGACTCTGCCATGCTGGACAATACCCTGGAATTCCTTGTGATGAGCGGCATGGACCTTCCCCTTGCGGTGATGATTGCCATTCCGGAGCCCTGGGCCAACGACAGGGCCATGTCCCAGACAAAGCGGGATTTCTACCAATATTATGCCACAATGATGGAGCCCTGGGACGGGCCGGCCTCCATTCTCTTCTCAGACGGAGATATCATGGGAGCGGTGCTGGACCGCAATGGCCTGCGGCCGTCCCGGTATATGATTACGGAAGACGATACGTTGATCCTGTCTTCGGAGGTGGGGGTGCTGGATGTGGATCCGGCGACGATCCGGCTGAAGGAGCGGCTGCGCCCCGGCAAGATGCTGCTGGTGGATACGGTGCAGGGGAAAGTGATTTCCGACGAGGAGCTGAAAGAAAAATATGCTTCCAGACAGCCGTACGGAGAATGGCTGGACAACAATCTGGTCTTCTTAAAAGACCTGACCATTCCCAATCAGCGTGTGCCCGAGTATACTGCCGAGGAGAGGCAGAGGATGCAGAAGGCCTTCGGCTATACCTATGATGAGCTGAAGACCAGCATTCTGCCCATGGCGAAAAACGGAGCGGAAGCCACCGCGGCCATGGGTGTGGACACACCGCTGCCGGTGCTGAGCAGGTCCATCCACCCCCTGTTCCATTATTTTAAGCAGCTTTTTGCCCAGGTGACCAACCCGCC
>JAAWLQ010000094.1 GCA_022797995.1 Lachnospiraceae bacterium | reverse complement strand
GATCAGGGAGCAGGAAGAAAAAGACAGGTACAGGAGCATTATTATTTTTGTGACCGGATACAGGGAATACATGGAAGAGGCCTTTGATGTAAATGCTTTTCATTATCTGGTAAAGCCCATTAACCAGAATAAATTTTCAGAGGTATTTGGCAGAGCATGGAAAGAAGCAGCTGCTTTAGAAGAACAGATACGAAAATATATTATGGTGAAAAGTGCCGGTACACAGCAGAAAGTACTGCTCCAGGACATTTTTTACATAGAAAGCGGCAATAAAAAAGTTATCTTTCATACTGTGAACGGAATCCTGGAAGTTTATGGGAAAATGGAGGGATTGGAGAACAGTTTAGGAGACAGTTTTTATCGCTGTCACAGATGCTATCTTGTAAATATGGAGAAGATTACTGCTTACAGCGCGGATAACATACAGGTCATAAATGGAGATAACCTGCTCCTGGCAAGAAAGAAATATTCTGACTTTATCAAAACCTATATGCGGTATGTAAAAAACGGAGGAATTGTGAATGTCTAAGATGTTGCTGCTTCCGGTTTTTATCTATTTGATTGACAGCGTTGTAAGCTGTATTTATACATGGGATTTTCTGAAAGGGAAATATGGAAAAAGAGCAGTTTTGGCTGTATGGGGGACTATCTATTTTTTTATTGAGATATTGATATTTGAAATACTGAACAACAGCTTTCCGATTAGTGAAGTTACAGGAATCATTCTGAATGTTTGTATTCTTCTGCTCTTGCAGTTCCTGTTTTTTAAGAAAGACATGCAGAAACAGATCTTTGTTTCGGTCAGCTTTGTGACGGGAAAAGAAATTGTGAAATACATTGCCAGTGTTTTTAGTGTTATATTTACAGGAGTATGGAATAGGATACTTGATCTTTTGCTTGAAAAAGAAATAATAAATACATTAGAGAAACTGCAGATCTGGACAGATGTTTCTGTTGTAGTGATAGCAGTTATATGCTCCTTGTTTTATATTCTGCTGTTGGCTGTTTATCTGTTTTCGATAAACAAAAAATTTGTAAGGAAGGATCACCTGTTACAGATACATGAGAATATCTTTTTGATTCTGCCTTGCATTGCTGCATTATGTATTTCGGTGACAATCAAGATGATGGTTGTATCAATCGAAGATGGAATGACAGTTATGATCTATGATACAGTACCGGAAACGAAGTTCTGGATACCAGTTATATGTACTCTGTTGCTGGCCACGATTATTGCAAGTGTCATATTATTTCAGAAATTAGTGCAGTACAACGAGGAAATTAAAAAGCGTGCCATATTAGAGAATCAGGTATGGCAGATGCAGAAAGAGATTGAGGAAATACAGGATATCTATGCTGATATGAGGGGACTCCGGCATGATATGAGAAGCCATTTGACTAATATCTCTCTGCTGGTAAAAAATACAGCAGGCTCTCTGAATGAAGAATTGGAAAGCTATATTGGAAAAATGGAAGAAACGGTTAAAAAGCTGGATTTTCATTATCAGACGGGAAATCCGATCACAGATATCATCATCCACCAGAAAGGGCAGGATGCGGAGAAGAAACAGATCGAGTTCATAGCTGATTTTGTTTATCCATCAAAGCTCCTGATTGACGTTTACGATATTGCTGTTATCTTGAATAATGCATTGGAAAATGCCATAGAAGCATGCTGTAAAGTAAAGGGGGTAAAACAGATAAAACTACACTCCTATGTAAAGGGCAGCCTGTTCTTTATAGAGGTTGAGAATGATTTTGAGGAGAAAATCGTGATAGAGCAGGAAAGCGAACTTCCTGCCAGCAGTAAAGACAATGGAAGTATGCATGGGATTGGGATATCGAATATCCAAAGATGTGCAAAGAAATATATGGGTGATATAGACATTGTCATCTCTGATACCGACAGTCAGAAGAAATTCAGCCTTACGGTAATGATGAATGGAAAACTTTCGGTAAGAGCTTGACATGAACCTGGAAATTTCGCTCCCAAAATGAAGCAGTTGACGCCAAAGCTATGAAAAAATCAATAAATCTGGCGATAAACCCAGTAGAAACTGTTCATAAGGGCAGAGAAAGGAAAGGAGTTCTATATGTCAATGGAGATTACGAGTAATTACAGCAACTATGGTGCAGGCTACACAAGTACTACGAAAAAATCAGACAGTACAAAGGAAAGTGCAAATGCAAAAGAAGGTAATGTGACAACAAGTACTGTGGAATTGAAAACCTCAACAGCCGGTGTGACCAGGACAGAGCAGATTAAGACGGGATTTCGTACAGTCAATGATTATTCCAAGTATTTACAGGGCAAGTACAGCTACATGAATACTGGGACTACTTCTATGGAAGGAGTTCCGACAACGGTATCTGTATCCAGTGCATTTTTACAGAAGTGTAAGGATGATCCGGAAAAAGCAAAATATTTGGAGGAGAATCTGGCGGCTATACCAGATTGTGCCAAAATGGCGGTAAATGGGTGTCTGGGAACATTGACAAGTCTGAGTTATCAGGTAGATGCTAATGGAAACATCACATGCATATCATCTGGTACCAATGACCCGGACGGAAAGATTGCCAGAGAAAATGCGGAAAGAAAGGCGCAGGAGAAAAAAGCTGCAGAGGAAAAAGCTGCTAAACGGCGGGAAGAGAAAAGAGCCAAGGAAGAAGCTGCTGCAGAAAGACGGGCCGAGAGAAAAACGTCCAGTGAATTGAGGACAGATACACACAACTATACCACAAGTGCCACCGGTACAGACATAAAAGCGGTTACAGAGAAAGTGATAGACATGTCTTTGGGTACGTCTATGCCGACAGGGGCAAGTTTGGATATAAAGGCTTGATTATTTGCTTACCGTTTATTTAGCAGAGGTACATAAAAAGGTGCCTCTGCTGAACATTTAAAGCTATATCTGATTGCTGTTAGATCAGAAAGATTTTAGGGTAAGGGACAGGCGATTTTGTCCTTGATGATGAAAAATGAGGAGAAGTGAAAATGGGTTTTGGAATAACAGATAAATTGGGAGGATACTATTTGGCAGATCAGTACCAGAAGAATATGGCAGCTGGCCAAAGTAGGGGAGTGAGCTTTGCTGAACTTGCAGCGACAAGATCAGCAGAGAAAGCAATGGGGCAATCGAATTTGTCAGGTATGAGTTTTAAGGATATGTGGCAGTCGAGGTTTCCGGGAGCATATTACCATACAATGGATGCATCTAATATTCCGCAGAGCGTATGGGACAGGAATGATTTTCCGATTGAAAAGTTTTTTGGGGATGATATAGACGAGAGCGTTATGGACTGGAAGCCAACTGGGACTGAACCAGAGGCAACTGGTTCACAGGTGCAATCAAAATGGAATTCAACACTTGGGCAGAAGTCAATTACTGTACCACCAGAATTAGAAGAAAAGATGAAAAATGATCCGGAATTAACGCAGAAAGTGGTGGCGAATGTTGAAAATTTTATTGCGACATATTCAGCAACTTCTGTCAGGCCAGGAAGAATATGTTCATGGTTGATATCTCTTGATGAAAATGGGGATATTGAAAAATTCCGTGTAACAGGAGGAGGTGGTCATATATCGGGATCTACAGAGGAAGAACAGCGTCAGTTTGAAGCAGAACAGGCAGCAAAGAAGAAAAGACGTGAGGAATATGTTCGCTTGAATGAGGAAAGTGCTTTAAAACGCAGGATGATGGAGCAGGAAGCGGAGAGATATTATCAAAACAGTATAACTAAAAAAGCAGTTTCAGCTATGACGTATGAGCGGAACATCGTGGAAGCAATGGGTATTTTGAAATAAAGAAGAATATGCCTGGACTTATCATAAGAAGGCATGGGCAGCTCTGAATGACAGATGAGCCGCCATATCAAAAGTGATTGTTCATATTAGAGGAGAGCAAAATGGATATCAATGGTATAGGGCAGAGTTATTATCAAAATAATACGATAGCAGCCAAAAACACAAAGTATGTAAACAGCACAAAGAAATTTGCAATAGAAAAGACAGATAACACACAGAAATTATCAGAGACGGAAGAAATGGAGATTTTTAAGAAAGAGTTTTATGAAGATCTTTCTAAAGTTACCAATCACAGGACAGTAAGCAATTCGGCTGTTAATATTTCAGAAGCAGCATTTAAAGCTATGAAAGACGATCCGCAATATAAAGAAAAAGTATTATCATTGATCCAGAGGGATTTGGGTGATTCTTATGGGCCGAGGAATTGTTCTGTTATGATAACGGTTGGAACGACTTTGAATGAGTACAGAGCAGATTCATGGTCTGTTGGTAATGACTCTGAATTTCGTATGCGTTCAAAAAATAGTTTTTATAAAAGGACCAGTGAAAATAAAGAACGCCAAAAAGAAATTCAGGAAGAATATCTGGAAAAGCAGGCACAGGCTAAAAAGTGGCAGCAGAAAATGCTGGATGAAAAGATTGCACAGTCGGAATTTGAGAGAAGTAGATTTTTACAATCCTGGAGTAATGACAGGCGGATGGCGAATGCGTCCAATGCCTATGAAGTAAACATAATGACAGGGACGGCATCATTAGGCTAAAATCTGCATTATAAAACTATCCCTTTTTGGAATGGTGTATAGGAAATACTATAAGCTTATATCAGGGAGGACAGATTATGGCAATGGAAATTAACCGTGTTTATAGTAATTATGCAAGTAGTTATACAAATGCTGTAAACGGAAAAAAGCAGACAACAGAGAGTAAAGATTCCACACAGACAAAAAGTATCGGAGAAGCAGGACTTTCCCAAAAGGCACAGGCTCTTTTAGAGAAGTTAAGGAGTAGCTATGGCGATACCGATTTTATGGTAGCAGATTTTGATAAGGGGGATGATGCAAAGGAAATTCTGTCCCGTGGCACTAAAGAAGTTTCTGTTGTATTCTCCAGTGCGGAACTTGAAAAGATGGCTTCCGATGAAAAATATGAACAGGAATATATGGAACGGGTGCAGGGGGCGCGTCGGATGTCTGAACAGATTAACCGAGAATTTGGGTTTACATCGGCATTTGGAAAGAATGGTGGCAATAGCAGGATATCAAAAATAGGTATTTCATTTAAAGGAGATGGCGCGGCAACTTTCTTTGCTGATCTGGAAAAATCCAGTATGAGGCAGAGAGAACATATTGAGAAGGTACAGGAGAAAAAACGTATTGTCAAAAAGGAGCAGGAGAAAAAGACAGAAAAACGGGAAGAACAGGTGGGGGCAAAGCGAAAGAATGGTTATCTACAAGATGGAATGGGGATGGAACGGATAACTGTTCAGGCGGACAGTATGGAGGGGCTTCTGGAAAAGATCAGGAGAGTTGATTGGGCTTCTGTAAGGGCAGGAAATAGACCACAGAGCGGTGGGAGCTTTGATCTTACCATTTAACAAAGAGTAAGAGAATATCAATAAATGCTAAACGATATTTTAGATAGTTTGAATAAGCTATATGTAGGTAGAGTTTGGCGGTTTCCAGTGTGTCAGGAAAATACACGGTTTTGACTGATGGAGCGACCGCCATATAAAAATTGAAATCTATGGAGGTGTTTTTATGAATGTAACGTTAAATCCTGGCAATCGCCAAATCTCTTCTATCCGGACTGCACATTTCGCCGTGGCGGAAGAAAAAGATAAAACAAGAGCTGCCACATCTGATAGAGATCAGGTGACGATATCCCAGGAGGGACGCAACCATCTGGAGGCTTTGGCGGATAAGGTAGAGAGTCAGATTAATACAATGACAAAAGAAGATTTCATGGGGATGGTCGATCAATGGAAAAGTGAAAGCCAGACTAAATTAGAGGTTGATCCATATTGGTCGGTTGACCCTGATGGCTCTATTGCCCGTAAAACCTATTTTGAGTCTTACTTAGGGCAGTTGAAGGAAACGGAGGATACGATCAAGAGTTATTATGCAGATGCATATGAGGAAGCCGTTTCTGCGCCGATCAACAGTTTGGCGTTTATCTCCGGAAAATATCTGTGTGATTGGTCGGATTATTTTGATTCCAGTATCCCGACACAGGAGAGACAGTGGACACATCATCAGCTTAGGGCAATGCTGACAGACACGCATGTGGCTTTGAATGATCCTTATGCTTTAGCGGCGTCTGGCGGGCCAAAGACAGTAGACGAAATGGACAGTATTGCAAAACAGGCTGTGAAGGATAAGTTAGATGCGCTTCTGAAAGAGGGTGAAATCTCATAATGCAGGTGAATATGGAACAAGTTGGATAAACAAAGACGACAAGGAACTTTTGAAAATTTATTATGTTGGTATATATGCGTGTAAAATATGAGGTAAAAGGCACTGTATCATGTATGAAAGAGAAAAAATAATCAGACTTTGGTTTGCAATGTGGCTGCAGCAGAGAGATCTGGGTATCGATGATATTTTTACCAAAGATGTTATTTACATTGAAAGCTGGAGTCCGAAATATGAGAACCGTGCGACGGTAAAACATTGGTTTAAGGAATGGAATTCTCGTGGAAAGGTTTTGGCATGGGATATAAAACAGTTTTTTCATAAGGATAACCAGACGATCGTGGAGTGGTATTTTAAGAATAAGATGGATAATGGAAATATAGAGGAATTTGACGGAATGTCACTTATTGAATGGACCCCTGATCATAAAATAAAATTTTTAAAAGAATTTGGCTGTAATCGGAATCATTATAACCCATATCAAAACAGTGATGTACCGCAATTTAGAACTGAAAAAGCGAATTGGTTCTGATAGAATAATCAGGATTTGAGATCGGAGGTTTTTATGCAGACCCGTTCCTTGCAGGAATTGCTGAAACAATATATAAAATGGGGATTTGACCTTACCTCTATCAGCATTGCAACGAAATTACCGGAAGAAGAGTTGCGGCAGTTGTACAACAGTGAAGATTACAGATTAAGAGATAAGGATAAAGAAAAATATCTGATGGTATTTTTGATGCAGATCTGCTGTGCAAAGCCAGACAATGACGGGTATTACAGGGCAATGCTTGAAAACCTCATGCAGCACTTCAAAATCCTGCCAGAAGCAATTTCAGATTATATAGGTGTGAATACGGACGAGTTGTTGTCGTTTGAAACCAGCAGTGACAAAGAAAGGATTGAGAAGTATATTGCACATCTTTTCAATACCTTTATTCGGGATCCACGTTTTTCGTTATAGTGAAGGGACGTATCTGCAGTAATCTAAAGATGGAAAGACAATCAATAAATTTGGAAATCATTGAGGACATCATATAATGAGAGAATACATAATAAATCGAGTACATGAGTTGTACTGGAATGATGATATAAATTGTGCGAGGACAGCACTCATGTGTCTGAGCGAAATATTTGAAATTGCCGTTGAACCGCAGACAATCTGGTCTGCAGTCGGTCTGCATGGTGCCGGCGGATACAGGGCACAGTGCGGCCTAGTGGAAGGTACACTTATGTTTATGGGAATTTATCTTCATGTGTTAGGAAAAACAGAAGACGAAATTGTATCTGCCTGTTATCATTTTGCGTCTGCTTTTGACAGAAAATTTGGTTCATTGAGATGTTTTGAACTGCGTCCTACCGGCTTTTCAGAGAGCGATCCACCACATATGTGTGAAAGTTTAACCTGTAATGGGATTGAATTTGCATATCAATATATTTCAGGGATCACAAAGCAGTAGGTGCCTTCCTATTCGTGATCATACAGGAAGGGAAAATGAAGCTTTGGGGGTGTTTATCATATGATGAAAAAGAACTTTATCGGTTGGTTGGCTGCTTTAGCAGTGATCATGCTGGTGCTGCCGTGGCTGGCCGTTACATATGTAAAAGGAGACGCAGGAATGGCAGTCTGTTTCCTTCTGTTTTTTGCCATTAACCCAATTTGTTCTGTGGTGATCGGGGGTTTTGCGGGAAAGGATATAAGACATCTATGGAGCCTCCCGGTTATTTCAGCGATATTGTTTTTATGTGGGACATGGATTTTCTTTGATATGGGCGAAATGGCGTTTATCCTGTATGCGGCAGTCTATCTTGTTTTGGGGGTGATCGCCACGCTGATTTCCATGTTCATCAAAAAGAAAACATATCTATAGCCAATTGGTATTAGGAGGTGGAAGAAGCAATGGAGAAAATTGATACACTATTGGAAAAGTCATGCTATATCATGGATTTTCTCCCGGAACGGGTGGAGCCAGATAATGGAGGACAGTTTTTTGATGTGGAGTATTACCTGCTTAACAGCAATAAATACGTTGCTTTAAAAGACCGGTTCGTTGCTGTTATTCTAAAGCTGATGTGCTACTATCATATAGCTGCTTGGTGGAATGAATGGGTTGATCGGCCTTCGCCGGAAATGATAGAGGAAGCGGTCCGGGAGATTATGGATAATCATTCGGGTACATTGAATATTGTGCTTGTAGAAGAAGATGCCCTTTTGGTTTTTGACCGGGACTGCTTAAATCTGACAGTATATAATCCGCCGGAAAAAGTTATGTCTATTATGGAAAAAATAGCGTTTTCCGAAGGGTTGTTCTGGAGGAAAGCTTAAAGTCTGGTTATGAAAAGGAGAATATTATGATAGAGATTCTTTTTCATGAAGGTGAAGCGGCTGCCATGAAAGTTGCCAAAAGTATGGCAACCAAACATACGATTAGCATAAAAACAGTCAACGGTTCTGACGGACCGACTTCAGTGTGGTCAGTAGGGAAGAAGAAACTAACAAAAAAAGAGTTTTCCAGATGGCTTCCAGGAACGTCAGAAGAAGTGGTATGTCTTGGACTTATGCTGGATATTGGAGATATCAAAGAACCGTTAGACAACCAGTGCCGTATAGATCGGATCTATTCCCTGTATTCGCAGGCGCGGGGAACTGCCGCTTACACAGATACAGATTTTAGGAGAATAGCTGATGAGAGTGCAAATGAAATGGCCCGCCTGAAGGAATATCTGGAGAAAGGGGAAGCCATACGGATATGGTTCAGCGATGCTCCATATTCCCGGTGTGGTTTTTACAGCCTGTGTGCAATGCTGCAAAAATATGAAAATGAGATTCATACAATAAAGCTGCCCGAATACAGCGTCCGAACAAATTCTATTGTCATGCACAAGGATTGGGGAGAGGTTGCTGCAGAAGAATTTGCTGCCTTTCTGCCTTGTGAGAAGAAACTGTCAAAGGAAGAAATACGGATGTATGCCATTTGGTGGAGGGAGCTTGTGGAAGACAACAGCCCTTTACGGGCAATGGTAAGCGGCAGGCTGGTTGGAGTCCGGGAGGATTTTTATGACTTTGCGATATGGAAAAAACTTACGAAAGAACCGGTGAAGGAGGCAAGGCTTATAGGGAATATCCTGGGAAATTATCCGATCAGTGTCAGTGACTGGTGGTATGCTGCAAGGATCGAGCATTTTATCGGGCAGGGAAAGATTAAAATAGCTGAGGATTCAGAAGATGCTTATGCAAGGATGATATGTCTTGCATGAGTGTTGTATATGGAATGATCCTTTACCCATATCTTCCAGAAGAGATACAGGAAAAATACCAGATACATGATCTGATAAAGTATATGCCGGAAGACGCTTTTAGGTTGGATGATTATTAAATGCTTGGAAAGCGGGAAAGAAATTGCAAAATCTCTTTTTAATTTTAGGTGATTCATGATTCACTTGCCTGCATTGTGCCATATTTACACATGCATATATTTCTTAAAAAACAAGGGAGGTATGCTATAATATTGCTGTTGACTTGAAGCGCACTTCATAGTTTATGATAACAGGGAAAGGTGGATTTATATGTATTCAGCAAAAGAGGCAGCAGAGATGACAGGCTTATCAACAGCAACTCTAAGATATTATGAAAAGGAACAGCTATTACCGCAGATAACCAGAAACGACCAAAAGTATAGACAATATGCAGAAGAGGATATTGAGTGGATTAAAATGATACAGTGTATGCGTAGGGCAAATATACCAATTCAGTCTATTAAGGAATATGTCGCATTACTGATACGAGGTGGAGAAACCCTTGAACAGCGTTATGTTATGGTACAAAACCACATGAAGGATATTAAAAAACAAATGATTAATTTACAGAACGCATTTATTTTGACACAGAAAAAATTATCTTTTTATGGAAAACTTTTAGAGAATTCTTCTTATAAAAATATGTCATATAGCGAAGAATGGAAGTTATTTAATCATGGAGAGGACTAAAGGAGGAAAAAGAAAATGCCTTACATTACAGTTGAAAGCGGAGCATTATCGGATGAGCAAAAGGAGAAGTTGATAAAGCGGTTGACGGAAGTATCTTCCGAGATTATGAAGGTGCCGCAGGAATTTTTTGTGACTACAATTAAGGAGCTGCCTGACAAAAACTTTGGTATTGGCGGAAAAACCATTGATAAAGTGAAGGCGAAGTACATGCAGGAACATAAATAGTCTTTCGGCAGATAGATCTCACCGATATGGAGGAATGATGTCATGGTTACTTTTTATATAGTCCGGCATGGGGAAACTTTATTGAATAGTCTGGGCAGGGCGCAGGGGTGGAGTGATTCACCTCTTACTGATAATGGTAAAAGGACGGCAATGGAGTTGGGGCTTGAGATCAAAGGCACTATTTTTGATGCAGCATATATAAGCGATACATTAAGAGCCAGGCAGACAGCAGAGCTGATCTTATCAGTCAGTGGAAATGAAAACGTTAAAATCCAGAAAGATATGCGGCTGAGGGAATGGTGTCTGGGTTCTATGGATGCTGAATATAATACGGCTTTTGTTCAGACAGTATCAGAGTGGTTGGGTGTTTCATCATTTACGGAATTGAATAAAAGGCTCCCGGATGTTGCAACGGTCATCTTTGAACATGATACAACAGGTATGGCAGAACCCTTTAAAGATATTTCAAACCGTTTGAAGGGTGTTTTTAAAGATATGGTTGAGAATGAATCATACAATGAAAACAGTAATATATTAGTGGTTACTCATGCCTTTGCTATTAAGACATTGTTGTATCTTTTTGGACTGGAACGGTTGTTTGTAATGGAGCGGGTAAAAAATACAGAGGTTTTAAGGATGGTGTATGATGAGGGTGTGTTTCGGTTTCAGGGTAGAGGGTAGGAAAAGGGATTCCGATGGGTAAGAAGGTGCCTGCGTTGGGAAATGCTCACCAGGGGATAGGGTATGGTCAGCACTGTTATGTGGGAACGAAGCCACAGAAAGGGAAAATCAGAATTTGAGAAAAGGAAAAATTACTATGAAACACTTCGAAAGATTACTGTTACTTGTTATTGCACTGGTAGTTGGCGGTGGATTAGGATATAAGTTGTT
>JAAWLQ010000093.1 GCA_022797995.1 Lachnospiraceae bacterium | reverse complement strand
TATCTCTCTGTAACTTCTGGAATATTGACTATACAAGGTCTTAAATCTTCTTTCATGTCTATCCCCTCTCCCAAAAATAAATCACGCTCTTCCCGGACGAATCCCAAGTATCGTAAAATCGCCCGTCCACCACCGTCACCACATGGCCGTCAAGTCCTAACACATATGTACCACGCGGGAAATTGCAGCAGAATTTGTACACGTCCATAGGAAAATCCGGCTCTACCCTCACGAATCCATTCCGCCTAAGATATTCTCCCCATACTGCATTGGAAGAATTGCACCCGTCTGCCATATCAAAAGCTATGTTTGACAAGTCCCAGTATACTTCATCCCAACTTCTCCCTGTAGCCTTGCAGCACGCACGAATAGCGCAGTCACCGACACGCTTTTCCTTTGGATTGGGGTTGTATTTTATCCATCTATCCATTATACGCCTCCGGTAATGGTTGCCATGCGATAACCTTGAATTTTACCCCTCTTTGTCCACCGTTCCATTTCCCATCAACAGTATGCAATGTTTTTGTCTTTCTTTTTCCGTTCTCAAATTCCACTGTGACATTTACATCATCTGAAACTTTCTCAAACATTGCATTGCTCCATTTATCAGTACCTTTGAATTTTGCAAAAATACTGTCATGTTCCTCCGGCAACCGCTCACCGCATGGAATCCATCCGCCTATTTTGATCTGTTTTTTAATCTCGGCCATAACGTCAGACAACATATCGTGTTTTGCCAGTTTTTCATCATCACTGATATTTTGATGCAATACCTTGTCATAATATGGTCTTAATTCTTCAATCAATTTCTTTTCATCAATCATCTTCCCTACCTCCTACCTCAATTTTACAACAGATTCAGGCGGGAGTTGTACCAATTATTTAGCAATTAATTATGGTATCAAGAATATGTTCCCGCAATTTTTCGTTTTCTTCAACCAAAGAGCGGATGTATCTTTGCTGTTCAGATATAATTCTCTTACATTCTGCAAAATATGGCATTTCTCTCGATACTGCCGCAAGCATATCGCTTTCAAACATTTCTTTTTCTTTCAAATCAACCATTGTCTTTCTCCTTTTTATATCTTCTCGCCCCAGTATTTGCACGCCTCTCCTGTTCCCTGCCGAAATCCGCAAGCTTATTCCGCCCATACTGCGGAGTAAGGTTATGCTCCTTTGCGAAATCATTGTATTTCTTGTTTTCCCTGGTAAGTTCATAGGCAAGCTTGTCATACTCCGGCTGCAGGCGTTTCCGTTCTTCCTCAGATGCACCCTCCATCAGCTGTTCTTTTGCCACAAGCCGCCGCTTTGTCGCCCGGATGTTGCGCTCGATTGCCCGGAGCTTCTGGGAGTTTAAGTACTTCTGCTTTGATTCCTCGCTGTCTATCCGGTTGCCGGCGCCGTCTACCAGGTTCCCGTCCTTGTCCCGCCAGGGATTGCCGATACGCTCATCATAACCGCCTATTCCATGGCGACAATTCCACCCGAGTGCTCCTTCCCCGGTTCCATATCCAGTGGTCTTTACAAAATCAGGATAGTTCCCAGTGTTCTTGCTTCCACCTGGACTTTTCCCTATTCCTTCAATTTTATCGCCAACTTCGGTAAACCTGGCTAAATCTTCATCGGTTATGTAAAATACCCTCCCCTGCCATGACATATGATTCGCTGGCTCGTCCTTGTCCGTGAACCTGGCCCCGGTATGCGCCGATGTGATGATAAGGTTTGTGCCGGCCTCCTTGACAAACTCCATCGTCACCTGCCCGGCCATCTGGGCCATGCTTGTCCGGACACAGCACATCACAGCGGCTTCCAGTGTCCGGCGTGTGTTTGTCTTCGGATAGTCCACATATATTCCCCGGTGTGCATATCTGTCAAGGATATCACTGATTGCCGCAGAATAACTCTGCACCCCGGCGGCTACCCGCATATCCGCTTCGCTTAACATATCCATCAGGTCAATGTTGCTCTGTCGCATGGTGGTTCTGGTCAGATTCTGCAGCTCCCCCTGGCTCCGCTTATACTGCGCGTCCATAATGCGGATTACGGCGGGGTTTTTGAGTGGGTCTGGTAGATTTATTCCTATCTCCCGAAAAGGTACCGCATCAGCCTCCCATGATGTCAGAACGGCATCCTGAAGCAGGGCGCGGAGTTCTTTGCGCGAAAGCCCGGTCAGGACTTCCAGTTTTTTCTCAATCGCCTCCTGGGTCTCTCCCATCAGCCGGAGCCGCTGCAGCAATCGGTCAGCTGTCGGCGGCAGTTCCCCGGCTTTTACCAGGAAACGCGCGGCTTCTTTCAGGATGAATTCAGATAGTTGCTGATACAGCTCCATCATACGCTGTTCTTTTCCGTCAAAGTATTCCGGTGCCAACATTAGCAACAACTCCTTGCAAGCCATCTTCTGATTTTAAAAGTAAGATTCCACCAAAAGCTCATATCCGTACCAGTGCATTTTCTGAATATCTTCACAATGCGGTATCGGCGTGAAGTCGGATAATGATATGTTTCACTTATCTGTTCAAACGCCAGTTTAACATCGTCCACCACTTCAAGAAACTTTTCAACAAAGGCATTACACGCTTTTGCCAACTTGCCTGCGATTTCTTTCATCACCTGCCAAAAGTCATCAATCGTCTTTTCCATATTGCGAAGTCTGCGCTTAAACTCAATGACCGTCATTCCCCTTGCTTCAATCTTTTTTTTCTGCTCCTCTGTAAATGCTAATACCATATTATTATCCTTTCCCGGCCTCTTCCCGTACAAGCCGCAGCCACTTCTCCTTATTCTGCTCTTTCGCTTTCTCAAACCATTCCGGTCCGGTCCCGGGCTCGTGGTACTGAAGCTTTTTCCCTGTTGGATGCTTCGCCTGTCCTGGGGGTGAAAACCATCCGGTTATGTTTCCATCTGAATCCTTTATCGGTATATTCGGCCCATACGCCTGACCATGGTAAAGATAGTGTGCATATGGTGTATTATACTTCAATACTCCCCCATAGACTCCCTCTGGGAAGTTGGCGCTTTGCCGGAGCTGTCCATTCAGGAGCGGCACCAGTGGTTCACAGTCCGTTCGGACGGCTAAATTCAAAACTTTTTGCGCCTCCATCATATTCCGGTCAATGCGCTTTGTATTGATTTTTATAGAGACTGCTCCAACCGTTGTTTTTATCTGCATCCATGCGCTCCTTTTCTATACATTCCTCACAAATTGGGGGTTCTAAAATCTCCCAGTCAGAAGTATGCTTGTTGTATCTTCGCCTTACAAGAACAGTTCGTTTCTTGCATTTATAGCACCCCATCATTATGAGTCCCGGCTGTTGATTCACTTTCTATCCCTCCATCAACATTCCCTATGTGCTGTCTGATTCTCATAAAATCACGCTTTCTTTACACTCATCGCAATAACAGCAATATCCATGATGATTGTAATAACATTCATGGCAGAAACACTTCCCTTTCCGATAATGGATAATATTACAAAAAACATAGAGATTACTGCCATTACTATTAAAATACCATTTACTTTCATTTCCCTATTCCTCCCCAAACAATCTTTCATCCTGTGCGTTTGCCCGGCTTTCCTCCACCGCCTCCTGAACCATCTGCTTTGCATCTTCCTCGGTATATCCCCGGTGAAGCACAAGCCACCTGAACTTTGCCATGTATCCCTGATTGGCAAGCTGTAAATCCATGGCGGCATCCTCTTCCTCGTTCTTCAGCAAATCAGCGAAAGAGCAGAACAACTCATAGTTTCCATTGTCTGAAAGCGGCACATCACCATTAATCACAAGCATTGCATTTATGATATAAGCTATGTCATGGATAGCACCCACACGCCCGTCCCCGTTTGTGTTGGGCTTGTCCAGTACATCTCGGTAGGATAATGCTGTATCTGCTGTCCGCTTCTGTGTCACTCTCACTTGTGTTGCCGTGGTAGCCTGGATATTCTGCCCATCAAACACGAAATAGCCCGGGTCGAAGCCGCATTTATATCCGATGACAGAAAGATAGAAGTTGATTCCCTCTTTCCGGCTTGTAACCTGGAGCTGTGGCTGCCACTGCTCCACTGGCTTACTTCCATCACCGCTTAAATCTATGCCTGTGTTCATGATGAACTTGGGAAGTTGGATTCCGTTCATGGTGGCATACTGGATCACGGACTGGTCTACCATCATCATAGGGGTTGAATTTTCTGTTTCCGTCCCCATGGTGGACATTGCGATATCCAACCACCGCAGTTCCTCCGTACAGTTCGCGAAGCACGGCACCCCCATGGGACTGTCAGAATCAACGAAATTGTAAACCGGACACTTTATGTACCGGAACAGCGGCTTTTCAAGGTTCTCCGCCCAAAACTCCGGCTCAATGTCTTTCCACTTCGTTTCAGATAACCGCACTTCCCGGCCAATGTCATCCTGATTGTCAGAACGGAAAGCTTTTGTAGATACATGGTATATCCGGGTGGATACTCCGTCCTTTGTCTCCGTCTCAAACCTGTGCCACTCTGCTTTGGTATAGAATTTCTTGTCGGCCTGGTAATAGGAGAAGAATATTGCCGCCTTTATCTCGCCGCTGCTGTCGTATTCCGCGGGCAGAAACATATTTGGCTTCAGAAACTCAATTCCCTCTCCGTCCCATTTCGCCATAATGCCACCCCAGAAAACCATAGCATGAATATTGTCCCGGGCGTTTTTGAGGAAATACTTATCAATGATTCCCTGCATTTTCTCCGGCATCTCCCCGGAACGGATGCCCTGCACCTTGATATCAATGTTCTGCGTAATCAGCTTCGCCCATTCCTCCGCTATCGTGTTCCAGAAAGTTACCGTGCGCCCGTCACTGTCCTGCAGCCACGGCGGCTTTCCGCTCTCCATCTGTTCCCATAGTTTGATAGCAGCATCCATCTCCGGCGAAAGGTATGTTTCAACCTTGAAAGCCTTTTCAGCGTCCGTCTTAAACAGCATTTTGATTTTCTCCTTTATCCATGTTATCAATCCCATTTAATCACCCATAATATGCACATTCATTCTTCCAATCAGCTAAACAGCCAATTATCAAATCCATGATAATTTTTGCTTTTGCTGGTTAAAGTTATTTTTTCCTTAAATTCTTCTTTGCAGCTTTTCTTAGCCGCTCTTCTCATTCCCCTGGAAGTCTGTCTTTTTATGTATCTTTTGTATTTAGGGCCAACCAATCTATTTTTATGATACATTCCCATTGCTTTGTGACCTCTCATATTCTTCCAACTCCTGCGCCTGCCGCAGTTCCTTTTTATCGTTCTTGTATTTATAGATTGTTTCTGTATAAAAATCTTTCAAAGATATTCATATGACGATATCCAACAATAGAACCAATCTTTTTTCCCATTTCGTAATCCTTTAATGAGAATAGATTTGCATATTTGTAACCGCCACCAGAATACAATATTTTCGCATGAGACAAATATCCATTCTCATAAAACTTTTCGAATTTTTCTTTTCTTGTCATTCTTTTCTTTCGCTCCCCGGTATGGCTTGCGGTGTTCTTTGCCGTGGGTGATGGATTTGTTAAGGCTCATGGTATGCTTTAATGGGTTTCCATGCTTTTACAGCTTTGAGCGGATATTTCGCACTAGGTGAAATCCATTCACTATTATCTCTTGATCTTATAAAAGAAATATCAAATGTCCTATCTTCATCCCCAGTGATTCCGTCTCTTTCGTTTTTTAGCTGAATCAGAACAGTACTTCCCATATCTGGCATGATACCAGTACTGCATAATATCCACCCGCCGCAATCCTCCGCTGGCCGCTCCATATCTGCCAGCTTTGCAGAGAGGGATTCTATGGTGTCGGCGGCTTCTGTTAAAATGTTTGATGTTTCACCAAATACTTTTGTAAACGCCTTATCCTGTGTATAGTTAAGCAATTCTTTGTATGATTCCGCCTGGAATCGCATTTTGGAAACAAGTATGGTAATCATGCTCATTCGGTCAATCCTCCCCATGCAATCTATCATATTCCGCAGAGCCCAGCCGAATAATCTCTTTCAGCTTTGCTTCATCCATCAAAATCACATCATCATAACCTTTCTTTTTTGCCCATAGCTTTATGGCATTGACGCAAACCATCTCTTGCACATCTATCACCATTGCGAGAATGTTTTGCTGGATTGAATATGCCGGATTCACTCCCATTTCTGGCCTATATCCACCAAATTGAAAGTGCGGCATGCCGTTATCGTCAATAACCTTTTCGGTCTGCGGATTCAGCCGTACCTCTGGTACTGAATACGCATATTTTTTCAAATCTATCATTTCCCTATCCTCTCCTTACCACATTGTTATGCGCTTCAAGAATTATTTCCCGAGTTTATCTTTTATCAACAGAATAATCCAAATAATCCCGAGAACTCCCAGTATTCCAATTCCTATTACTGATGCAATAACCTTTATTGTGAAATACAGCTCTATCATACGCTTTCCCTTTCTACCACATAGCTAGTTTCTTCATGTAATGCGTGAAACTATAATTAAATCCATCCCAATAGTCATTTATCGAACCTATGTTCAAGTCCTCAACTTCATCCTCTTTTTCATCATCCCATTTTAGCTCTGATAGTGCCTTAATAAGTCCGGGGCAGTTCCGAGATATAATCAACCGCCCACTCCGCAGCAGATTATCCACAAGCCGGATTCTGTCAAGAATGGTCTCCTTATCGCAACCGTTCATTCTGGCTTTAATGCTGTTTTCCAGAATGACTTTTTTCAGTGTGTTGATCAGCGTGGGTGAAGCATTATCGCCAAACGCCTCTTGAATATATCCATACTTCGATTCTGAATAGTGGTGGAACTCCACAAACTTATCCGTAATCTGTTTTGTGTCAACTTCCTCATGGATTGGCAGCTTATCCTCTGCCAGCACAATCATTTTCTTAAACCCATTCAGAAATCCAGTAGTATAGTAAGTTGTCCGGGACTTATTGCCGCCAAAGTCAATACCAATCGTCCGCATGGTAAAGTTGAACCGCAGTACTCCGTTTTGATTGAATAACTCTGAATCATCTATCAAGTATGGATCTGGGTTATCAGCAAAGTATTTGAATATCAATCCCTCTGCCGCAGTCCGGTTGCCTAGAATGTCACGCTTATACCACACTGTTCCCTTTTCATAAGTGCTAAGGATTTTCTTCAACTTTTCATCCGTGACGCTCATATTGTCAGCGATAGTAAAATGCCCGTAATTATATCCATATTCCGGATCCTTTTTCTGTTCCTCCTCATGGAAATTCAGTATTTCTTCATAGTACCAGTTGGATGGAGCTTTCGGGTTTAAGTCATGGAATACTTTTCTATCATCACTGGATAATGTACGGTCGAACACCTCCTTGATGAAATTTGGGTGGCACTCATTTGCTTCTGTTATGTACGCCATTCCGTATGTGTTCCCCTTAATTAACTTCTCGTCCCCGTCCTTGCCACCGCCTGATACAAGCACTATCTTTTCCCCGGTCTTGGTCTGCACATAGACACAATCCCGGTTCTGGTACTTCCCGGTACGGTATCTTCCCTCGAAGTAGTTAAAAAGTCCATACCCATCACAGTCAAGGATATTCAGCCGGGCGGTAGCAGTGGACACGCCGCCGATCAGGTGGATATGATTCTTATGGACTTCTAACATCATGCAGAATATAAGCGTTTGCAGGACGTTTTTCCCGCCTCTTTTCCCACCCTCTGCTACATTGAACCATGATGTAAAGCACCGCTGTAAATATTCATCTTGGTTTTGGGTAAATGGTGCAGGGAAGTTCATTATTCGGTTCTCCAGTGTGTCGGCGTGTAATAAACGTACATGCTCCCATCAGGGAAAACCCACAGGTTTCTTACTCTCATTAACTTCTGCATATTCCTACATCCTTTTCCATCATCAATCTTCGTTTCTACTACCTCATTTTCCGCAGGCAGTTTACAAGATGTCTTAATCCATTCTCTCATTCTTCCCATCCTCCGCTACTCAAAATCCTCAATATCCCGGTTCGACACTGGCTTTTTCAGAATATCAGCCAGTGTCGCCATATCTTTCAACCGCTCCGCAAACTTATCTTCGCTATCATCTGCAAGCTGACTTTCGACTTTCCGCCTCTCAAGAGCAAGTTTCTCACGCTCGTTTTCCAGCCGTTTTTCCTCGGTTTCATTCCACCCCTTGAAATTATTCCGCAGGCTGAATTGTGCACCGTTTGAGCCGTCCCGGTCGAAGAGTCGACTCTCGGCGTATTCCTCGATTTTCGTCTTTGCGCGCGTAATCGTGTTCATAAACTCTTTCTTGCCCTGATAATTCAGCAGAGAAAGCCTTGTCGTAAATCCCAATGCCAGCGCCAATCCTGTCACAGTAGGCGGCTTTGGTGGTTTTATCCAACATGGATAGCCGTATTTATTCACTACCTGATTCCCTTCATCGTCAAGAAGTGGCTCACCCTCACAGGATTCAAAATATTGTTCAATTTTATCTTCTATTTCCTCCACGTTCTTATATTTCGGAGGCCTTCCGCCAGCATGAGCCACTTTCTATCACCTCTATTCAACCACCACACATGCTCTCACCGATTTTATTCAATGTAGATAGTCTTTCAGTACATCTTCCAGTCCTTCCCTATCTCCGTACTGTATCGCGCAAATAATTTCATCATCTGCCTGCACAATAGCATCAATAATCTGTTCGATTGTATATTTTTCTTCATCCATTTTATTTACTCCTTCATTCAATGCCACCGGATTTTACGATTTCAACTGCTTTTTCCGCTCTGCAAGTGTCGCAATCAGCATGCCTGTCGCATTCCGCACACATACAATCACCTATTTCTTTTTTCAACCGCTCTACAACCTTATCCACGTCATAGGCGGTAGGCTGCTGTTCAACAAGTTGTTTCCAGGCATTCACCAGATTTTCTGTTGATTCGAAAGAGCGCGGTAAATACTTTATTATTTCATAGCAAAATGTATCTGCATCAATCAGTCTCATATTTCCCTTTCTCCCATTCTCACACAAAACATTTATTTACCCTCTCGCCAAACCCTGTCAAATTCGGCACATGCCTTTTCAGGAGTATCACCAAAACCAACAATGCCAGTAGGCAAGTCTCCTAGGATACAACACCACTGATTCCCATCCTGCATAATCTGCGCACCGTGTATAACATGCGGTGCAATACGTTCACACTGGCATGCGTAATCCTGCATTTTCTTTTCATGCAGATACTGCTTATATTCTTCTAATATCTGTTCCTGCCACCATTCCATATTTCCCTTTCCCTCCATACTCCCCCTAAATCCTCTGATTCTATTGTAAGGTATTTAAGGGAAGTTGTTGTACCAAATTATCTCTGCACCAAATTTAAATCGCTATCAACCTCATTGATTCTGATACAAAAAATCCTTTCGTCAATTTTGTAATAAAATTCATTGGACGTTTCTGCGTCAATATAGCCGATATTATTATGCTGCATCTGTTCTAACGGCTTTCTAACCTCATCCATCAATAACTTTTCTAAATGGCTCATTTCCCTATCTCCTTTAATTTTTCGTCAAATATGTGGTAAAAATACCGTCTGATACCATAAAAATCCGTCCGGCAGTACGGAATCCGCTCCATCTCCTTCAGCTCCCATTTCACCCTGAGAACGTCATAGGACTTATTTTGTGTCACAGACAGTAAAATGTACTTTGCAATAGTTTCATTGGCTGCATGGGCTGCCTGAAAATACAGGTCAGAATATTTTCCAGAATGTATGTATTCAGTTAACTGCCTATACCGATTTTTACTTATTCCGTAATGTTGCCATGAGTGCCTAGAAATTGAATTATACGGCGGTTTGGATGGCTGCTCTGAAATGCTCAACTGCCTGAATCCGCTGTATCTCTCACATGATTCTTTTTTTCCAGGGCAGTTTTTCCGGTCACAGCACACCACCATGCACGTCCGGCAAAGGCAGGTATCGCATTTTCTGCGCATGGCATCACCTCTCTATCCATTAACAAGGTTATACGTATACTGCATGTCTTCCAGGTCATCTATCAGGTAATATTTCACGGTTGTATCAGTCTGCGCATGTCCAGCCAATTTACTCACCATCAGAATATTCTTTGTTTTGCGGTATAACGATGTCACAAAGGTTTTACGGTAGACATGAACAGTAGCATTAATACGTGTAATGCCAGTTCTCCTAGCTATTCTTTTGGCGACTTTCTCAAATGCAGGTTTTTGCATCCGCCCATATGGTTTTCTGTCGGATAAAAAGAGAGCATCTGACTCCTGCTTCCTACTATCTATGTACCTCTTGATCGCCCTTGACGCCTTTATTGTAAGCAGTGCTGTTCTGTACTGCTGTGTCTTCTCCCCAAATACAGATATTCGCCTGTGAGCGAAGTCCACATCTGAGACATTTAAAAGAGAGATCTCTCCTACTCGTAGTCCGGTAGACACCATCAGTTCAAAAATGGCACGCTCCTTTACGGTCATTCCTGATTCCCGGATACTCTCCACTTCATCATCAGACAGGCAATCCTTTTTCTTTTGAATGGATTTCATGCTGTCCACATCATCCATGATATTATTGTCGATATGCTTTTTGCGGAACGCCCATCCGAAGAAAGAAGAAAAGTATTTCCGCAGTGTAACTTTGTAGTTTACGCTTATCTTATCCCGGTACTGTCTGACCGCAAGATAATCAGTCACATCCTGTCCTGTTATCTCCCGGTAATGCTTTCCTGTATCTCTTAAAAGTTTCCGGACGGCGATTACATATTGATTGAGAGTTGACTTCGCCATCCCTTTGGCAATGCTATCAATGCGGAACCGGTTGATTATCCATTCATTGTCATGAGTCCAGACTGCAGGGAGATACTGCATCTCGCTCACCTCGCAATTCTGCATTTTTACCAGCATAGTGATTTTCAGCCTGTCAATTTGTTCTCTGGTAAGGTTCGGCGACATCTCGTACACCACTTCGTTAATAAGTTCATCTTTATTCACAAGAAATCCCTCCTTTTACTTGCCTAAGGCAGGAATCTGTGGTAAGATTGCCTTAGGTGACGGTGACAGATTGTACTTTGGCGAGTGGGTCTGTCACCTGTTTTATGCTAAATTTTAATATCTATAATTCTATTCTCTGCCCACACCATATGCAGAATCTCATCTCATACTCGCTGATCAGCTCCGAATTGAACGGCTCACCGCAGCATGGACACTTTCCGAAGGCACCGTCCGGAATGATCTTCTTCGGGGCCTGCTTCTCGCGAGCCTCCTGGCCATCCTGCACGGTACCAACGGCATGATACTGCTGGATCTCTTCCAGGGCAT
>JAAWLQ010000092.1 GCA_022797995.1 Lachnospiraceae bacterium | reverse complement strand
GAGAAGGAAAAGCGCAGGATTTCCCCGGTAGCACCTTTCCCGGGAAAAGCGGGCCGCAGCGAGAAGCGAAGGGCAGGCTCCTTCATCCAGGTATAGGCTGCAAGTCCCAGGCCGGATACCGCCTGGGCGATTACGGTGGCGGCCGCCGCCCCGGCAATCCCCCATTTGCATAGGACGACAAAAATCAGATCCAGCACCACATTCAGCACGGCTGTGCTGCCCAGAAAGTACAGCGGCACCACGGAATTGCCTACCGCGCGGAGTAAGTAGGCGAAATAATTATACAGGAATACGAAGAAGATTCCCATGAAAATAATCCATATGTAAGTATGCATCATCTCCATCAGCTCATCCGGAACCTGTAAAAGCCGCAGGATAGGACGACGCAGCACCATGACCAGCAGATTCAGAAGGAGCGTCACGCCTCCGATGAGCAGGAAGGAGAGCTGCATGCAGTCCTTCATCTTTTTGGTTTCTTTTTTCCCGAAATAGTAGGAAAAAAGAGCTCCGCTTCCCATGCACATGCCGATGAGGATAGAGGTCAGGAAGGTCATTAAGGTATAGGCCGAACCCACCGCCGCCAGAGCGTTGGGGCCCAGAAAGCGGCCGACGATTAAAGTGTCGGCGATATTATAAAATTGCTGCAGCAGGTTTCCCAGTATCATGGGACCTGCGAACAGAAGCATGTTTCCGGTTACATTTCCCTGAGTCAGATCTTTTTTCATTTCTATACTGTTCTCCCATTTCTTTGTCGTGTTCCAGTATAGCATTGTGGGAAGGGGAATTCAATGTCAACAGATGAAAACGGAATTGGTATCCGCAGAAAATCGTAACAGTTCAGACAGGGCACTGAACTGTTACAGAAAATCAAATCAGAAATATGCATTGCGGGCAGCCGGCAAATATTTTATAATCAAATTAGCAAAAATGATGCAATGATGGCTTATACTGACACTGCGTGTATGCAACGGAGCTTAGAGAGGGTTTCTGATATGACGGAATCCGCACCGTAATGAGAAAGGAGAAACCAGTGAAGAAAAGGTGGATTTCCATTTTATCTTTGGTCGGTATCTGCGGATTGTTTCTGCCATTTGTGCGGACATTCGCGCAGAGTGAGACGGTTGCGCTCCTGGTTCAGAAGTATAAGCTTTATCAGGAGCAGTTCGCGGCCCTGGAGACCGTGGAAGACATAGAGGAAAACGGGTACGAGCGAATTGAAGACCAGAGCTTTCCCATATTGCTGGAGTCTTTCGGGGAGGAAGAAGTTATTTGCCTGCCCGTGATACACAGGGAATATCACAGACTGGCGGTGCTGATTACCGACAGTGAAGGGAAGGTTCTCTATAAGACAGACCAGCTTGAGACGAATTATAAGTATCTGGAAAAGCTGGAACAGCCCACAAAGTCGCTGACGGCGGTATCTTTTCAGGATCTGAATCATGACGGGCTGACGGATATCGTGCTGATTACCAGCTGTGAAAACGCCACGGGAGAGCATGCGGGGGAGCCCTATAAGGTGGGTGATGTGCTGTTTCAGCGGGACGGCGGGTTTTACCGGGACTGGCGGATTTCTGATAAAATCAATCGTTTCAGCATGAATAAGAGCGCGGATTTTATCGCGTCCTATGTGCGCGATGGGAATTCCACGGAGATCCTGTACACGGCCACGACACTGGAGGAGCTGCTGGAAAGCGGTTTTCAGATTGTTGAAGAACAGAATTATACCCGTAATTTTGAGAAGCAGGGGAGACTGCAGGTGGTTCCCGGGATTCTCAAAATGGCCGAGTATGATATTTTCATGATTTATCTGGTCAACGAGCAGGGATACATCGTGTGGAGCTTTCAGCCAATGGCCGATTATGACAACCTGTACGCATTGAAGGGTATGACCTGCAGAGACATGGACGGAGACGGGATGAAAGATATTCTGGTGCTTGCCAGATACAGTTATTCCGGACCGGACGGGGAACTGCTGATTGATACGAAATGTTCCATTTACTACCAGCGCACGGAAGGGTTTGCGGAAGATACAGATTTTGCGGCAACCTATCAGTGTACGGAAGAGGATACGGTAGGAGAGCTGGTGGAAATCATCAGAGAATATTGGGGGTGGCCAAAAGAAGAATGATTAAGATACTGATTGTAGACGATGAAAGGCCCATATGCGATCTGATTGACATTAATCTGTCGGCGGCGGGGTATCACTGTAAGACGGTGCAGGATGGTCTGAAGGCAATCGACATGATTGAGGCGGAGAATTTTGACCTGATTCTGCTGGACATCATGCTTCCCGGAGCGGATGGCTATGACATTATGGAATATATTCGGCCGTTGAAAATTCCGGTGATTTTTATCACCGCAAAGCATGAGGTGAAGGACCGTGTGAAGGGGCTGAAGCTGGGGGCGGAGGATTATCTGGTGAAACCCTTTGACGTGGTGGAGCTGGTGGCACGGGTGGAGGTGGTGCTGCGGCGCTATAACAAGACGGAAAGCGTTCTCACAGCCGGGGATGTGGTGGTGGACATGGATGCCCGGAAGGTGACGAAGGCGGGGAAGCCTATTGTGCTTACCAACAAGGAATACGGCCTTCTGGTACTGTTTATCAGCAATAAAAATATCGCGCTTTTCCGGGAGAATCTGTATGAGAAGGTCTGGGGGGACGAGTATCTGGCGGACAGCCGGACGCTGGACCTGCATGTGCAGAGGCTTCGCCGGAAAATGGGCTGGGAAGAGAATCTGGTGGCGGTATATAAGATCGGCTACCGTCTGGAGATCTGATTATGAAATTTGTATACAAGATTCTGCTGTGGACGATTATCATTATGGCTGCGGCGTTCGGGCTCAGCGGGTATCTGTTTGTCAATTCCGTGTTCGAGACCTCCCTGGACAGAGAGGTGGAACAGGCAATGGATGACAGCAGCATCCTGCGGTTTGCCTTTGAGACGGCGGCATTGAATGTTCCTACCAAATACAATGTGCTGCAGGATACCGCGGTGGAGCAGATCGGCTCCAGGCTGGAGAGCAGCGGGCAGGGGTCGGGCCGTTTCCTGCGCCTGTCCAATGAAGAGAAAAAGGTGCTCTATGTAAGCAACGGCTTCCCGGAAGACACTGCGCTTCTGCAGCAGATAACGGAGGATATCAGAATCTGGCAGGTGATTCCTCTGGGAGAGCATTATTACATACATACGGGCATCATGGTGAATGCGCTGGACCGGAACATGTATCTGGAGACGCTGGAGGACGTGACGGAGGTATTTGAAGAGCGTGCCCTGGGATTCTCTGTATACAGACGGGTGACACTGGCCATGCTGCTGTGCAGTTCCATGATTATGTTCCTCATCTGTACCTGGCTGACCAAACCTATCCGGCTTCTGACTCATGCCACCAGGAAGATGGCAGGAGGGGATTACAGCTATCGGGCCAGGCAGATCAGCAGCGATGAGCTGGGGCAGCTGACCACGGATTTCAACAGCATGGCCAACGAACTGGAAGCCACCATCGGTGAGCTGCGGGAAGAAGTGCGGGCCAGGGAAGACTTTATTGCAGCCTTTGCCCACGAGCTGAAGACGCCGCTGACCGCCATTATCGGGTATGCGGACCTGCTCAGGTCCAGGAAGCTGGACGAGGAGAAGCATTTCCTGTCGGCCAATTACATTTATACAGAGGGAAAGAGACTGGAAAATATGTCCTTCCGTCTGCTGGATATCATTGTGACGAAGAGGGATACCATTGAGCGCCAGCCGATGCAGGCAAAGTCGCTGTTCGATTATCTGAAAAGCATGTTCTCAGGCAACACGGAACAGAAGCTGAGGATTTTATTCGGAACGGGAACGGTGTATGCGGAGGGTAATCTGCTGAAGTCCGTACTGCTGAATCTGGTGGATAATGCCTGCAAGGCCTCCAGCGAGGGAGGTCTGGTGGAAGTATATGGCAAGAGACGGGAAGGTGGCTATGCCTTCTGTGTGAAAGATTATGGCGTGGGGATTCCAGAGGAGGAGCTGAAGAAAGTCACGGAGGCTTTCTATATGGTGGACAAGTCCAGGTCCCGCAGTAAGAACGGCGCAGGACTGGGCCTGGCACTCTGTGTGGAGATTCTGCGGCTCCATGACAGCGAATTGCTCATAGAAAGTAAGCTGGGCCAGGGGACAACAATCAGCTTTGAGATACCGGACAGGCAGGAAGACGAGACCGGACAGGAAGAGGAAGGCAGCAGGAAGGAAGAAAGCGGCCGGATAGAGAAAGCTGGTCAGAAGGAAGAAAGCGGCAGGAACGAGAAGGCTGATCAGAAGGAAGAAAGCGGCCGGAACGGGAAAGATGGTCAGAAGGAAGAGAGCCGCCGGAAAGAGAAAGCCGGTCAGAGGGAAGAGAGCAGCCAGGAAGAGAAAACCGGTCAGAGGGAAGAGAGCAGCTGGAAAGAGAAAGCCGGTCAGAGGGAAGAGAGCAGCCAGGAAAAGGAAACCGGACGAAAGGGTGAGCGCGGCCGGAAAGAAAATGGTGAGTCGGAAGAAAGAAGCGGTCAGGGAGTTCAGGAAGGAAAAAGCGAAGGCAGGATAGATGAAGGCAAGAAGGATAATGGCAGAGAAGAGCGTTAAGGCGGCAGGACGGGGCAGGATGAACTTAAAAATATGGGGCATGCTTAGCCTGTTCCTGCTTCCTCTGGCGGCAGTTATTGTGGCACTGGCCGTCTGGGGGCCTGAGGAGCTGGCACGCTACCGCGATAAGGGGATATTGAATCGGATTCAGACCCAGGAGATGGAAATGGGAGCAGAGGGGTATCGTTATTCCCTGAGCAACAATGATAAAGTGTATATCCTCTCCAAATGTCTGAACAGCCAGGTGCTGCCGGAGAGTGAGCAGAATGCCCTGACAAGGACAGAGCCGGATTACCAGGAGCTGACAGGGAATTATGCCTTTGTGGCCAATCGTAAAGATGCTTCCGGACAGGAGCCGGCGGAGAGCAGCGGAATTACGCTCTGCAATCAGGCGGTGCAGGAGCTGAAGGAGCTGGGAATATTGCCGGAGGGCGTGAGGGAATTGTCGGAGTCCTCCTACAATGCGGTGCTGTATTCCGCTTTTGACGTACCGGAGCCCTGGAATAATGTGCTGGTGTGGAAAATTGACCTAAGCACTGCCCTGCAGAATGCCAATAAGGCGAATCGGCTGTTGGACGCCTATGTGGATGCGGATACGGGAAAGCTGTATGAATTTTATGTGAGAACGGAGATCAGTTCCTGGAGCATGGTGGATGCGGACGGCATTGTGGCCGCCTGGGCGGAATATATGGAGCTGGGGGAACCACAGGAATATGAAAATACCAATCCCCTGTCGGAGAACACACCTTATTTCAAGAAATACTGCTTTGAAGGAATGGAGGAAGACAGCACTGTCGTGACTATCGGGTTCTATGAAGGTATTAATGAACTGTATCTGAAAATTTCCAGGTGAGAAAAATGATAATTGTGTCATAATAAGGACCAATTTTTGGCCTGGGAAGAAGCAGGATACAACTTTGATGGAAAAAAGATGAAGTAAATATACAAAAAGGATGTCAATATGATGAAGCTCTCTTATATGCTGTATATAGCAGCTGTGAGGGGCTTTTTATTATGCACAGGCCCGCATATGGAAGTTTGCCGCTAAGGCGGCATGCGGGCCGCGCGGCGAGTAGGGGAGAAAAGCATTCCCCTACTCGATTGCGCAGGCCCCGTATGGGATGGCTGCCGCAGAGGCAGCATGCGGATCATGCAACGAGTAGTGGAGAGGGATATTCTCCTGCTTGATTGACAATGGAACTCTCACAGAGGGGAACCGGTATGAGGATTCGGAGGAAGAGAGGACATCATATGTACAGACAGGACAACAGAAGATATGCGCCGAGAGAAGTAAGGCTGGTGAGAGTGGCGCCTCATGACAGGAGAGCTGCGGCACGCAGAAAACGCGACAGGAAGAGAATTGCCATAATGCTTATGACATTTCTGTCACTTTCTGCTATCTGTCTGGGCATTTTTTATTGTGTCATCGATTTTGTGTTCTTTGACCTTCTGGCACCGGAAAAAGCGGTTGTATTCGCGGAGGAAAATGGAGAAAAAACACCTCAGGAGATTCTGGGGGAGCCTGAGGCTGTCAATACCGGTGACCTCGTGAGGCTTGCGGAGGAAGCGAAGCCAACGATTCCGCTGATTGCCATCGATGCGGGGCACGGCGGAGAAGACGACGGGTGCTGCAGAGGGGATGTACATGAAAGTCATCTGAACATGGAGCTGGCGGAGCGTCTGTCTGCGAAGCTGCAGAGTATGGGATATGAAACTCTGTTGATTCGGCCGAATCATGAAACCCAGATGTCGGTGGAAGAGAGAGTGGAGAAGGCGGAAACTGCCGGAGCCGACATATATGTCAGTATTCACCAGAATGCCTGTGAAGAAGCAGAAGAAACCGTCAGCGGCATTGAAACCTGGTATTACGGGGACAGAGAGGGAAGTGAGCGGCTGGCACAGCTGGTACACAACGGGGCGATAGAGAAGACGGGGGCTTATGACAGGGATGTGCGGGATACAGATGAATTGTATGTGATTCGGGAGACTTCCGTACCCGCCTGCCTGATAGAGACAGGATTCCTGTCCAACAGCGGGGAGAGACAGGCGCTCTGCTCGGCGGAATATCAGGAGAAGCTGGCGGAGGGAATGGCGCAGGGAATCGACCTGTTTTTCCACCCGAAGACAATGTATCTGACATTTGACGACGGTCCTTCCGAGGATAACACCACAACTGTCCTTGACATTCTGAAGGAGAGAGGGATTCATGCAACTTTTTTCGTGGTAGGTGAAAATGTGAAGAAGCATCCTGACATTGCCCGGAGAATTGTGGAAGAGGGGCATACCATCGGAGTTCACTGCTACAATCATGATTATAAGACACTTTATAAAAGTGTGGACAGTTATCTGGAAGATTTTCAGAAAGCCTGTGACGCGGTGTATGAAGCCACAGGGGTGGAAGTGAAGCTGTTCCGCTTTCCGGGCGGCAGCGTAAACGCTTTCAACAAAACGGTTTATGCGGAAATCATAGAAAAAATGACGGAAAAAGGATATATATACTTCGACTGGAACGCCAGCCTGGAGGATGCGGCAAAAAATACCACGCCGGAAGCTCTGGTGCAGAATGCGGTGAGCAGTACGCTGGGACGCCAGAAGGTAGTTATGCTTGCCCATGACATTCACTATGATACGGCTCAGTGCCTGGAAGAACTGCTAAACAGTTTCCCCGAATATGAGATGAAGCCGCTTACACCGGAGGTGGAGCCGATACAGTTCTGATATAGCAGTCCAGACGGGTTGCAGACTGTGGCGTCTTGACATCACCGGGGCAGAGTAAGGGCAGTGAAACTGGTTTCCGGCGGTGGCTGTCTCAGAAGTGGAAGTGCACGGCCGGCGGTGGCTGTCTCAGAAGCGGAGGTGCACGGCCGGCGGTGGCTGTCTCAGAAGCGGAGGTGCACGGCCAGCCGTCCGTCTTCATATTCGGCCCATATGGTTCCTTTCATCTGCTCTGCCAGCGTGCGGGCGATGGAAAGCCCCAGGCCGGTGGATTTTCTGGCGGAGTCCACCGTATAAAAACGGTCGAAGAGTCTGCCGGTCTCTATCTCATTCAGACCGGGGGCGGAATTGGAGAAGATGATTTCGCCGGAATCCTCCAGAGTGATTTCCAGATCCTCGCCGCTGTACTTAATGGCATTGCTCAGGAGATTGGAGAAAATGCGGGAAAGTGCGGAACGGTCGAGACTGCGAAGGATTTTTTCCCTGGTGATACGTATCCGGGGTGTGATATTGTGTTCCTTCAGAGGTGCATAAAAGGAGGCAATACTTTCTTCCAGTACCTGGCCCAGGTTTAGAGATTCATTTTGAAGCTCATTTTCCGGGGAAAGGATGAGGGAATACCGGAAGAGCTCATCTGTCAATGCTTTCATCAGATCGGCCCGTCCCCGTATGATTTCCAGATAACGACCGGTGGCTTCGGATTTCTCTTCCTGTTCCAGAAGCGCCAGATAGGCATAGATGGCCGTGAGCGGAGTGCGCAGGTCGTGGGAAATATTGGTGATGGCATTTTTCAGTTCCAGATCTGCGTGGTGATAACGGTGGCGCCGGGTGCGGAGCCGGGCGAGCTCCCTGTTGATGGAAGCCGCCAGACTCCGCATGGCTCTGTCGCCTGTGGAGATGGCGATCAGCGTATTGGTATCCACAGTAAGCCTGGATTCAAAAGCTTTCTGAATTTCTCCTGCCGCCTTGCGCAACAGGAAGATTTTTACCAGCAGAGCCAGGATGATGACAGCCAATATTCCGATGATACCCCAGAGCCAATTCAGATTCATGATACTCTCCACACATTTCTATCATTTGAGATGCTTCTATTCCATTTTACACCGAAACCGCCATTTTCAGTTCAGGTTTTTTCTCCGAAAAAAGCAGATACCAACCGCTGACACACCTGCGGTAATGCCCAGCGAGGACAAAATCATGCGTAAAGGATGCCGAATATTCAGATCGAACATCTGAATTCCCTGGCCTGTGGGCAGGAGATCCACCAGGAATTCATATACGGACCGCAATGGTCCGGTGACATAGGAAGGATTGGGCACAGGGTCTGCAATCTGCATCCCCTCCGTTGTCATCACGATGGGGCTGGTCATTTCGGGCTGCTGCAGTGCTTCATAGAGCATGCTTCCGCCCATCAGCAGGGCGAAAAAGAACAGGAGAGAAAACACCTGGGCTATGGTTTTATAAGAGGTGAGCATGCCGATAAATGTGAAAATGGCGCTGAAAGCAGCCAAAAATAAAACGCTGATCAGCAGATAGAGCAAAAGCAACGGTCCCATTTCCCATGGGCCCAGAAAGGGAATGCCCACCAGAGCGCCGATGAGCCAGGCCAGCAGCATGAAAAGGGATGCGGTAAAGCTGACCAGCAGATTCGACAGATAAATCGCAGTGCGGGTATGCCCTACAATCAGCTTGTTTCGGATTGTGCCCTGCTGATATTCCGTGCCCAGAAAGATACTGGTGAATACGGAACAGAACAGCCCTATGGACAATCCGTAGTGAAAATAATAGGCATCCAGAGGATATTTGAATTCGGCCATATCATGGGACAGGGCCTGTCTGCAGCCGTTCAGCATATATATGATGGAATAGAGCAACAGAGCGACTATGGAGACCCAGAATATTTTATCACGTTTCAGCCGGGAGAACCCGGAAGATAATAATTTGTTCATTTATCATTAACCACCTTTCTGAATATTTATGGAAGTTTACTGTGAAAGTCCTGTAACTTGCCTGCGGAAACCGCGCAGTCAAGATGAGCTCTCTTGTACGAAATATCGAGACGAAAGTGCGTCACACTGCACAGCGGGCAGAGAGATGAGTAATCAGGAGGAACTCAGGTGGGATTCCCGCCCACCAGACTTACATAGAAGCTTTCCAGACTTTCATCCTTCTCCTGCATAGAGAAGACCTCGCAGTTTACTTTCTGCAGAGCCAGGGTCAGCTGAGACACATTTACTTTGGCGTAAATATTGGCTTCTCTGTCAGAGAGAATTTCATATTCTGTCTTCTGTCCGTCAAGTACCAAAGCCAGAGCTTTCGTGTCGCTGACCTCCACCCGGACGCATTTCCGGCAGGCGGTCTCCAGCTCTTCGGCACTCAATTCCCTGACGATTCTTCCATTGTCGATAAAGCCGTAATAAGTGGCAAGCTTTGACAGTTCATCCAGCAGATGACTTGAAATCAGCACTGTAATCTGCCGCTCTCTGTTCAGCTTCAGAATCAGCTCCCGGATTTCGATGATACCCTGAGGGTCAAGGCCGTTCACCGGTTCATCCAGCACCAGGAAATCCGGATCTCCGGCCAGAGCCACGGCAATTCCCAGTCTTTGACGCATACCAAGGGAAAAATTCCCGGCCTTTTTCTTCCCGGTCTCCCGGAGGCCTACCAACGCCAACGTATCATTGATACCCTCAAAGGAAGGAAGCCCCAGGATACGATATTGCTGCCTCATATTTTCCTCCGCCGTCATATCCAGGTAGATGGACGGAGTTTCCACAATGGCGCCCATTCTCCGGCGGGATTTTACGATTTCCGGATCCGTATTCTTCCTTCCATAGAGAGTGTAGCTGCCGGAAGAGGGCTCCTGGAGACCGCAGATTAAGCGGATTAAGGTCGTCTTGCCGGCGCCGTTTTTGCCCACAAATCCATAGATTGCACCTTTCGGCACATTCATGGACAGGCCGTTTAAGGCCTTGAAATGCCCGTATTGCTTCTGCAGGGCGAATGTCTGTAAACAATAGTCCATAGATGATACCTCCATTTTAGTCACGCAGTCAATCTCCAGGATACTTATTTCGGCATACCCGTTTCAGCATGCCCGTCGGAGCGACTGCTTATGAAGCTTATCATATATGGGCATGATAAAGAAACCGATAAAGAAAACGGTAAAGATATGGTAAAGATTCTATACTTTAGCCAGTTCTGAGTTTGAAGCCGATTCCCCAGACAGCTTCGATGTAATCCCTGCCCGTCAGGTCCCGAAGCTTCCGGCGCAGATTGCTGACGTGCATTTTCAGGGAACTGTCCGTGCAGTCCGGCGTGTCCTCGCTGATGCGTTCCAGCAGCAGGGATTTGGTAATGACTTGAGAGGGATTTTGGAGAAGCAGTTTTAAAATGGCGTATTCGGTTCTGGTCAGCCTGACCTCTCCATCGCCTGCAGTGACAAGGTGAGTGTCCGTATGCAGCATAATTCCGTCATAAGACAGCAGGGGGGAGGCAGGAAGCACAGGCTGACGGCGCAGCTGCACCACAATCCGGGCCAGAAGCTCCTTCATGTCAAATGGCTTAGTGACATAGTCGGAGGCACCGTCTAAAAGCAGCTTCACCTTACCGGGGATGTCGCTTTTGGCGCTGAGCACAATGACGGGAATCCTCTGAGAGCCTTCTTCCTTCTTGAGGAGGGGAAGCAGTTCTTCGCCGTTCAGGCCGGGCAGCATCAGGTCAAGTAAAATGAGGTCCGGCATGGCATGTGACAGGACGAGAAGGGCTTCCGTCCCGGAATAGGCCCGGGTGACTTTATAGCCTTCTCTGGTCAGCATTTCCTCCAGAGCGTCTCCTATATAAATGTCGTCGTCGATGATCAATATATTTTTCAAGGTCAGTTCACTCCAAATGTTGATTGTTGAAATTATAACATGAATAAAAAATCCTTGCAATGCATCGGAATCTATGCTACAATTTTGGTTGGTCAGAAGATAATGGACCGCATGGATGGGTTCCCGAGTGGCCAAAGGGGACAGACTGTAAATCTGCTGCAAATTG
>JAAWLQ010000091.1 GCA_022797995.1 Lachnospiraceae bacterium | reverse complement strand
CCGATGATGTCTTTTCTGACCCAGATGCAGTTCGTGCTGGAGGCGGAGGAGCATCCTTCTGAGGAAGCGCTGGAGCAGATGCTGAACGATGCCTTTCAGCGGATGCTGAGCAGTGAAACCCAGGAGTCTGCGGAGGCTGAGGAACCTGTCATCAGGGGACTTTCGGATGTGATGGCAGCGCTGGAGGGTTGGGATGGCTCGGATGCGGATAAGTTCAAACTGCTGCGGCTGTACTCGGAGCGGCGGGAAGTGATGGAACAGCTCTGGAGTCTGCAGGGACCTGCGGCGGAAATCGGGCGGGACTGTCTGAAATCTGTGCAGGAACGGTTTGAGGCCTGCATGGAGAAACTCAGAAATCCGGAGGAAGTGGAGAGTCTGCTGAATGCGGTGGGGATTGCCTGCGGAGGGAACCATATCGGTCAGATTACGCCGGCCGTCATGCTGTATGACCGGATTATGCTGCAGCTCAGAGAAATGCCCGGGAAGACGGCGCAGTTTCAGGCGAATCTTCATCTGGGACTTGAGACCTTTTATTTGCATCAGTCCAGGCAGGAAGATTTATATAATGACGAACATCTCCTGGCCGGGCTGAAAGCGCTGGGAGATCCCACCAGGCTGAAAATTCTGCATCAGCTGGTGGAGCGGCCCTGTTATCTGCAGGAAATGGCAAAGGAGCTGGACCTGACGCCGGCCACGGTTCTCCATCATCTGGGCATCTTAATGTCGCAGTCTCTGATTGAGATACAGCTGACAACGGAAAAAAAGAGGGTTTATTATCAGGTAAATAAACAGGGTCTGGAAGAGGTAAGCCATGGAATCCTGCAGCTGACACTGAAACGGGAAGAGAGGGAGGCGCAGCTGCAGGAAGGATTACAGAGACAATTTCGTGATGGAATGAAGACGGGAGGCTGGAAATGGGACATTCAAAAGTAAAGACATCTTATCCGCTGATGGCGACGCTGAAGCGGATGCTGCAGAATGCGGCTGTGCAGAATCCGAAATTATTCTGGTTCTGCGGAATCTATACCATTGCGGCGGCAGTTTATCCCTTCCTGGCCGTACTTCTGCCGAAGGCGGTTCTGGGAGAACTGCAGAAGGGGGCGCAGGCCAGACCGGAAGCCGTTCTGATCATTGCGGCAGGATATTTCGCCCTGGCGGGTATATTCGGATTTGTGCGCACTTTTTTACTGCGAATGCCCTATTCTCAGATTTCGCTGCTCAGGCTGGACTACGTAAAGCTTACCTGTGTCAAGGTTATGGAAATGGCGTATCCGCACTGCGAAGATGCCGCATTTAATGAAAAATATGAAAAGGCCTTTATTGCAACCCAGAGCAACGACAACGGCGTGGAGGGAATCTATCACAAGCTGTATGAAATGCCGGCGGTGCTGCT
The DNA here is from genome assembly GCA_022797995.1 of Lachnospiraceae bacterium. Lineage (GTDB taxonomy): Bacteria > Bacillota > Clostridia > Lachnospirales > Lachnospiraceae > Acetatifactor. The sequence goes on along the minus strand of JAAWLQ010000091.1, from coordinate 9,978 downwards.
GGTGACCGGGTGCCTGAGCGCTTTCATTGGCCGGCTGAGCATACCGGTGCTGCTTGGGATGATATTAAATCTTGCGGCTATTGTGTGGATTGGACGCAGGAGTCACAGTTTTCGCTATGCGAAGAAAGAGGAGGAGGCCAGACAGAGACGCAGAGTGGGCTATTATAATCAGGTGACCTCTGATTTTTCCTATGGCAAGGATATAAGGATGTATGGAATGAAGAAGAGGATTCTGGACAATGCCTCCGAGGAAATCCGGGTGTACAGGAAGCTGAACCGGCTGCTGGCGGGAAAGGAATATCATCTGGGATTTCTGGGGCTGGCCGCGGTGCTTTTAAGTGATATCCTGATTTACGGCACATTGATCAGTCGCACAGTGAACGGTATGTCCATAGCGGATTTTTCCATGTATCTGACGGCGGTTCTCACGCTGTCGGCCTATTTGAAGGAGGCGGCGGAGCAGCTGAACTTTGTGGTGAACGAGGGACAGTATGTCCATGAGCTGTACCGGTTCCTGGATACGGACATGGGGGAGAAGGGCGGAGACCGTCAGGCGATTCGGGACGATACGCTGGAAATCGTCTTCGATGATGTGAGCTTCCGCTATCCGGGGACGGAGAAAGACATTTTCCGCCATCTGAACCTGACTATACATAAGGGGGAGCGACTGGCTGTGGTAGGCGTCAACGGCGCAGGCAAGACCACGCTGGTAAGCCTGATGATGGGGTTGTACGATGTGACGGAGGGAGAAATCCGCATCAACGGCATACCCATAGGAGAATTTGACAAAAAGGAATTGTACTCCATGTTCTCCGCCGTGTTCCAGGATGTGAATGTTCTGGCCTTCACAGTGAGGGAAAATGTGGCGGGACGTCTGGAGGGCATCGACGACAGCCGGGTGGCTGCGGTGCTGGAACAGGTGGGGCTGACGGAGGCCATCGACGCGCTGCCGAAGAAGACGGAGCAGATGATGTTAAAGGTCATCGAGGAGGACGGCGCCCAGCTGTCCGGCGGGCAGAACCAGAAGCTGGCCATAGCCAGAGCGCTTTACAAGGATGCGAACATGGTGATTATGGATGAGCCAACGGCGGCGCTGGACCCTCTGGCGGAAGCGGAAATTTACGAGAATTTCAGTGCTCTTGTGAAGGGGAAGACAGCGGTGTACATTTCTCACCGGCTGGCAAGCACCCGGTTCTGTGACCACATTGCCTTTTTCGACGGAGAGGGACTGAAGGAATATGGAACCCATGAGGAGCTGATGGCGCGCCGGGGCGGATATTACGAGATGTTTACCGTACAGGGAAAGTATTATACGCAGTCGGATGATAGAATCACGCCGGGAGGAGATGAGAAAAAGCAGTCCGGAAATAACTCCCTGGAGGGACAGAAGAGTCAGATGTCCGATGCTGCGGAAGAAAGTGGCAGAGAGGGAAGAGCAGAAGAGGAGGGTATGGGTCATGAATAATGGAAAGAAACTGAAACTGTTTTTCCGCCTGTCCTGGAAGACAGCTCCTTCCTATATTCTGCTGCTGATTGTGCAGACGCTGACAAGCGGCGGACAGGTGGCTGTGAATGTGGTGCTGCCGAAATTCCTCATCGACGAGCTGACCGGCGCCTGCGAAATGAAAAGGCTTCTTTTCTTCGGCGGCCTTGTGGTGGGCTCCAATCTGTTTTTCGCCTGGTTTACCCGGTTGATGAAGCGGTATATGGATGTACAGAACCCTTACGTCAGCCAGAAAATGGAGCAGCTGCTGGGAGAAAAGGTTATGAGTCTGCCTTATGCGAGGCTGGAGGAACCTTATTATCTGGATTTGAAGGAGAGGGCCGCGTTTGCCTTTCTGAATCAGGAGGCCATGCTGAATATGATCACCGGTCTGGCGGAGCTGCTGCAGAAGGGAAGCACTCTGCTGGGGCTGACGATTATTATGCTGACACTAAGCCCGGTTCTGGTGGGAATCCTGCTGGTTTTGATCGGGGTGATGCTCCTGCTTCAGAGGAGGCTCTCCATTCATATGCAGAAAATTCACCAGTTGATTCTGCCCATAAACCGCCGGTACGGATATTATGTCAATATGACATTTGACGATAAGGTGCAGAGGGATGTTCGACTGTACGATATGGCGGGCATGCTGGGAGACCGGGTGGCCTGGTATAACCGGGACATGACGGAGACCTTCGGCAGCTACCGCAGACAGGAGGGCTTCTACATGGGGCTGTACAGCGCAATCAATGATCTGCAGGCGGCCATTTCCTATGGCTATGTGGGGCTGCGGGTGATTACGGACTGGTTCGGCGGCCGTATCGGGCTGGGTTCCTTTACCATGTACGTCAATGCCGCCGTGCAGTTTTCCACCAATATTACCGGATTCGGCACAGCTGTAATCCGGCTGGGACAGCTGCTGGGATATCTGGATCCTTTTATGGAGCTGATGGAGCTGCCGGACGAGCAGGAAGCCTTGCAGGGAGTTGCTTTTTCAGGACCGGTGGAAAGTATTGTGTTCGAGAATGTGGACTTTACCTATCCGGGCAGTGAGAAAAAAGTGCTGGATCAGGTGAGCTTTTCCGTGAAAAAAGGAGAGAAGATTGCCGTGGTGGGCCTGAACGGCGCGGGCAAGACCACGCTGATCAAGCTGTTGTGCCGCCTGTATCAGCCGGGGGCCGGAAGGATTCTGGTAAACGGAAGGGATATTCAGGAATATGACTACGCCTCCTATATGGCCCAGCTTGCCGCGGTATTTCAGGATTACCGTCTCTTCAACTTTACAATAGAAGAAAATATCAGCTGTCGGGAAGTGGGACAGGATGAGAAAATGGTGAAGAAACTGGTGGATCAGGTGGGGCTTGAGGATAAAATGAAAGAACTGCCGAAGGGGCTTCACACCCTTCTGGGCAAGGCCTATGACGAGGAGGGAACCGAGCTGTCCGGCGGACAGGAGCAGAAGGTGGCCATTGCAAGGGCGCTGTATAAGGACGCATCGCTGATTATTCTGGACGAACCCACCAGCGCGCTGGACCCTCTGGCCGAAGCGGAAATCTATGAGAACTTTAACGAGCTGGCCGGCGGCAAGACCGCCTTCTACATCTCCCACAGAATGTCCTCCAGCGTGTTCTGTGACAGGGTTCTGGTGATTGACGGAGGCAAAGTTGCGGATTTCGCACCTCACGGGGAACTGATGAAAAAGGAAGGAAGCCTGTACCGGAAAATGTTCGAGGCTCAGGCGGAGAATTATGTGTGAGAGCATAGGTTATTCGGAGTCAGACAGCCGGGCGGAGGGATGGCCGCTGGGAAAAGAGCGGTATGCTGGCTGTAGTGTCAGGGAGGGCGGGTTATCCCGCCCTTCGGTTTGTCTTCTTCCTGATGCGGATGGGAGCCCCGGACTCTCCGCCCTGTCGCATCTGGGCATGACAGCCTTCGCACACGCCGAAGCTTGTCTCAAGAGGCAGAGGAATTCCGCAGTACTGACATTTGCGGATATAGTTCTTTTTATCCTTTGTGAGACAACGCATGATGGTATCCTCGGTTTTCTCCCGCTCTTTTTTCAGCTTTACCAGATCCACTTCCTTGCCCAGACGCACGGAAAACTGATAATACAGATCTAACAGCTTGTAAAAGGTCTCATAACGCAGAAGGCCGGAGTCGGAGCACATAATCAGAGCCGGAAAATGAAGGGATACGTCCGCCGTATAGGTTTTACAGTAGTACAGCCAGAGGGCCACCACGTCCCGGTTCCTGGTATCGATGGAGCAGGTCAGCATCCGGTAAAGGACATGCTTGTCCTCGAAGCCGTCGATTTCCTTTCGGTCACGGTAAGCCCTTTCGTACAGAAACAACACGTCTTCAATGCTGATTTTCTCAAAGGGCGGCTCGATTTCAACGGATTTCCAGATAGACATAATGGCATCCAGAGGCTCGTCCATATCCAGAAGCACCTGAGGAAAGCCCAGGCTTACATGGTCCACTTCAGGATCCTCCGCATGAAAATGTTCTCTGATAAAGCTTAAGCCCTCCGGTCCCACCGCGTTCACATAGCCTGTATCGTAAAGGCCGAAACGCCCGGCCCGCCCGGCGATCTGGTGGATTTCCGCGGTGTTCAGGGGACGGGTATGCTTCCCGTCAAATTTCTCGGTGTGGACGAAGACAATCCGTCGTACGGGAAGATTCAGTCCCATGCCGATGGCGTCTGTGGACACCACAATCTGGGTCTTGCCTTCTGAGAAAATGCGGATCTGCCTGCGCCGGATTTCCGGGGGAAGGCTTCCGTAGATGACGCTGACCTGGAGTCCCCGCCGCTCCAGACGGGCTGCGATATCCAGTACCATTCGCTTCGTGAAAACGATCAGCGCATCCCCTTCCCGGACATCTTCCGGGAAGGAGAAAGGCTCTTCCTCGCAGAGAAGCTGTGTCTTTCTCTCATATCTGTGAGCCTCGAAGGTATCACCGCACAGAGAGATCAGATGGGTGACGACTTTCTCGGCGGAGGGACTCATGCACACGTGAATCTCGTCGGCCTGTGTGCCCAGGATAGCCCGGGTCCAGGAATGGCCTCTGTCGGAATCCGCTATCATCTGGGCCTCGTCGATGACGGCCACGTCATACTTCTGGTCCAGATCCAGCATCTCCACCGTGGAAGAGGTGATTCGACTGTTCTCCTCATAAATCCGTTCTTCGCCGGTGAGCATGGTGCAGGGAATCTGTGCATCCTTCATACGCTCATACACTTCCAGTGCAAGCAGACGCAGGGGCCCCAGATAGACGCCGTTCTGTGCAAGCTTCAGCCGTTCCAGAGCCTGATATGTCTTCCCGCAGTTGGTGGGGCCGATGTGAAGTATGAATTTCCTGGGCATTTCCAGGGCTTTGGGAAACTCTGTCTCGGGTCTGGTGGGAACCAGGTCGATAATCTGATTCTTCAGTTCACCGTTCATATAGCGGTTTATGGTGGAATGCAGGGTTTTCTGACAGATATCAAAAGACTGCTCCTCCCGGAGAAATTCCAGGAATCTGGCTGTGACAAGTTCCTGCTCGTCCGCTTTTAAACTGGCCACATCCAGCCGTACCAGCTCATTGAGCATAAGGTCCCTTATCTTCATAATGGCGAACTGGTTGTTCTCGCGGAATGCAAAATAGGACAGATTCCGAATCTGCCTGTGATATTCTTCCAGGTGGGGCTGGGTGACTCTGCCATTTTTGGTCCGACGCATTTCCTCCAGCAGCAGGTCGATTCTTTCTTTATAAGTCTTTTTCCCGGTATTGCTCTTCTTTTTTACCTTTTTGGCATAGTCCCGATATTGATTAAAATAAAACTGCGATAATTTCTCCCTCTGTATCATCCGTAAACCTCATGCCGGCAGGGCCGGTTGTTCTGTGTTTATTGTTTTGGAAAATATGCACACTCATATCAGTATAGCATAAATCTTCCGTTTGCAAAAGCCTGTTTTCAAATATTGTTTTTGGAGGTTTTTGGGGTTGTTTTTGGGAAATACTTGCTTTTTATATTGATTTCGGCTATTATTTAAATATACTTAATATTAGCCGAAGGAAGGCACGCGTTATGCAATATATAGTGAGAAATCTGGAAAAAGTTGTAAATCAGGTTACAAAAGAATATCCGGTGGTTCTTGTCACGGGTCCGAGGCAGGTTGGGAAGACCACAATGCTTCAGAAATTAATGGAGGGTACTGACAGAGAATATGTAACACTGGATGATTTGAATGAGAGAAATATTGCGAAGACAGATCCGGAGCTTTTCTTACAGCTGCACAAACCTCCGGTATTTATTGATGAGGTACAGTATGCGCCGGAGCTTTTTCCCTATATTAAAATATATGCGGACAAAAATCATAAGCCCGGCGCATTCTGGCTTACAGGTTCGCAGCTGTTTGGGATGATGAGGGGTGTACAGGAATCGCTTGCCGGAAGAGCGGCGGTACTTACTCTGACGTCATTATCTCAGGCTGAAATCAGCGGCGGTATGACGGAACCTTTTACCATTGACATGGAGGCACTGTCGGCAAGAAAAGAAGACAGGAAAGAAGCAGATGCGAGAGACATTTTCGAAAGAATTTACAGAGGCTCCATGCCGGCGATCGTAAGCGGTGCGAACAGCAACAGCCAGATTTTTTACAGCAGTTACCTGAGTACTTACATTGAACGTGATGTCAGAGAGCTGTCTGATGCTATTGATTCCCTGGCATTTCTTCGATTTATTACTGCGGTGGCGGCAAGATGCGGTCAGGTGTTGAATATCGCGGACATTGCCAGAGATGCCGATATGAATCAGGTACAGGCAAAAAGCTGGCTGGGAATCCTGGAGGCGCTGGGAATTATTTTCTATCTGCATCCATACTCCAATAATTTATTAAAGCGTTTGATAAAGACCCCGAAGCTGTATTTTTATGACACTGGCCTTGTCTGCTATCTCACCAGATGGAGCAGCGCGGAAACGCTGGAAAGCGGTGCAATGAATGGAGCCGCGCTGGAAAACTATGTGGTTGCCGAAATCAGGAAGACATATCTGAGCTGTGGAAGGGAACCATATCTGTATTATTACCGGGATAAGGATGCGAAAGAGATTGACTTAATACTGGAGCATGACGGTGTACTGAATCCCATTGAAATTAAAAAGACGTCTAATCCGGGGACAGAACTGATAAAGACATTTAAGCTTTTGGATAAGGCCTCTGTTCCGCGCTCAAAGGGAGCAGTGATCTGTATGAAGCCCGGATTAAGCGCTATTGACCGTGACAATTACATTGTGCCGGTCTGGATGATATAGAGTATCAGGGAAGAACGGAACATGTCCTGAATATCTACCGGCTTCTGCACGATATGGATTATTATCTGCTTCGGTATGGGCCGGAGGATGTGGGGAAGTATGTCAGGGACACTTCCCTGATTGACAGGTATTATGGCGTTCTGTCCGTTTATGAGTAGATGGTATAAGGGGAAAGGTCACGGAGTTTTGGATCCGGATAGAAGTAAATATGGAGGAAACAATGGATATTCTGATTTATACCCATGAAAAAGATGCTTCTTCGATTCTGGAAGGTGTGAAGAATTATTTTTCACAGGAATTCCCGGACAGAATATTTGAGTGGAAGGATTCGGGCACAATTCTTTCAACATCGTCGCTGCATATGAGTGAAGAGGAGGTAACCAAAGCATTCGAGGAGCTTGTGAAAAGGTATCCCAGGCTGCATGTGGAGGCATCTTATTCCTATGATGTCAGAGAGGACGACAGAAGCGCCCAGTGGTGGGGCGTCACCAGAATCAACTCGGAAAAGGAGGATGGAGAGACGAGGATTGTCAGCAGCTCCTCCACTTACTGGAACTGAGGGAGGCTGGTAACATTTTACAGTAGTTCTCTGAGTTGCTGAATGCCCGGTATCCTGTCATGAACGAAAGTATTTTTGCTGCATATTCTATAAGAGACCTTGGATAATAGAAAGCTGTTTTGCTTTCTATTATAGACCCTGGATAATAGAAATATAGGAGCAAAAATATGTATCAGACGAATCAATTTATGTGTGGAGATGTGTGTGGAGAAAAATCTGGAAGAGGCGATTTTGCCTTTCCGCCTCAGCACCAGAACAGACAGCCTGGATTTGAGTATGTGATGAAACCTATTCCTGTATCTGAATGTGGAAAGCAGCATAGAAAACTGGAAAATAAGGTGGCATTGATCACAGGAGGAGACAGCGGCATCGGCAGAGCAGTGGCGTATGATTTTGTCAGAGAAGGGGCCTGTGTCGTTATTGTCTATTATGATGAGGAGACAGATGCCGGAGAAACGGCGGAGAGAATAAAAGAGCTGGGCGGAAAGTGCCTGCTCATACGCGGAGATTTAAAGGATCCATGCTTTGCAAAATGTTGCGTGGATAAAACAATAGAATGCTTTGGGAAACTGGACATTCTGGTAAACAACCATGCGATGCAGTTTATTCATCGCAGTATTCTGGATATACCCCAGGAAGAACTGGAATTTATATTCAGAAACAACGTCTTTTCCTTCTTTTATCTGATTCAGTATGCATTACCCTACATGAAAAAAGGTGGAAGCATCATTAATACAACTTCTGTCACAGCCTATGAGGGGAATAAGGATTTAATTGACTACAGTGCGACCAAAGGTGCAATCGTCGCATTGACAAGATCGCTTTCCCTGTCTCTCGTGGAAAAGGGGATCAGGGTCAACGGCGTGGCGCCGGGGCCTATATGGACGCCTTTAATTCCCGCGTCCTATTCCGCGGAGGAGGTTGCAACATTTGGCAGAAAAGTTTCTCATGTTCCAATGGACAGGGCCGGGCAGCCCTGCGAAGTGTCACCGTGCTATGTATTTCTCGCCTCCGACGACTCCAGCTATATGACGGGACAGGTGCTTCATCCGAATGGGGGAACTATTGTGGGGTCATGATTGACCCCGTTTGAATTTCTCCCTGTGCCAGCTCAATTTGCTCTAAATGTTGCATCAGCACATATTCAGTGTAATTTGTCATTGAATGATGTTCTCTGGTTGCCAGGATACCAATTTCATCAAATACCAAGTTCACTTGCTTCGTTCCAATACAGCGCAAATCATAGCGGTGGCAATTTCCTGTTCGCTGGGAGAGGCATTCTTCCATAATTCAGCCAGTTTTCTGATCGTGCTGACCTCATTTTCCACCAGCATATCCTGCAGAAGATAATCGGAAGATATTTTCAGCGCATTGCAGATATCTACGAATACAGGCAGGCTGGGAATTTTCGTACCGCCTTCAATCTGGCGGAGGTAAGTTGCGTTAATATTGCAGAGTTCTGAAAGTTTGTCTGCTGTAAATCCCCGGTCTTTCCTGACCATGTTGATACGTTTGCCCAGTCCTTTTTCTTCCATAATCTCCACCCACATTATAAGCTATTGGCATTTATTTTGTACACTTTTAGACTATACTATTAGTTGCGATTGCAATAGATTCTGAAAGACTATATAATATTAGCCAACAGACTACTTCTTCCAGTGGAGGATTCAAAATGAGAAGAGTATGGAACAAGATAAAGAAAATCTGGTGGATTTTCTGGGAGGTGGATGAGAATGACAACACAGAAGAACGTTTAAGTTCAGCAGACAAACGATGGCTTCTGTCCTGGAATATTTTAACTTGCATGGGAGTAACAGCACTTTTGCTGACAGTGACAGGAATTAGTCATACCAAAATAACTCTCCAGAATGGAAAAGATGTGGGGGAAGCCATGAGTATGATCGCAACCTATATGGCATCTGCCACAAGGGACGAATATGACGACATTGCAAAAACGATCCGGCACGACCTGGTATTCAGTAAATACGGACAGGATATCGAGAACTTTATTCGGTATATTCCCAATACCTCCGAAAACTGCAATACCTGCATGGGAGGCTGCCTGGCGCAGGTATTTCTTGTCTGTGTCAACACAGGGGAGCTTTATTCCCTGGATTTATATGATAAAGAGGAGCTGCCGGATAAGAACAAGGAGGGAACTATTCTGATTTTTGGATACGATGAAATCAGTCAGACCAGTGTTCATATTTCTAAAAGCCCGGAATAGTAGGCAGGATATGCCGGGATAACCTGCGGACGAGGCATTGTCAGCGTCCACAGAATGAAGACTTTGTTCTGTGATGATTGCATCCGGGATATACTGAACACTGTGGAACACCAGATGATAAAAGAATTTGTTATTTTCGATACAGAGGAAAAAATTTTTTATCCCATAGATGATGGCGCGACTATTCAGATAGGCGATTACCGCCTGGATGTTGAATATACGGACAGCAAATATAGGATTGACATTAAATTGTCCTTGTAAATGCCGGATATGATTTTATGAAAAGCTGTTTGTGCCCAATTTGGATTGTAAATACATAAGGGTTTATGATACAATGACCTTATTCACTGCAGAGAACGGCCGAATGGCCATCCATCATAAATTGCAGGGCAATTTATGATATACTGAATACACTTAAA
>JAAWLQ010000090.1 GCA_022797995.1 Lachnospiraceae bacterium | reverse complement strand
CTGCTTTCTCATCTTCTCGGAAATTGCCAGTCCTGCCGCATCGTCTGCCGCGCGGTTGATCTTGTAACCGGAAGACAGCTTCTCTGTAGCCTTCGCCTGGGCTCCTGTAGTGATTCCTAACATTCTGTTAGAGTTCATTGCGGTTAAATTGTGTTGTACTACCATGATTATTCCTCCTTGAAATAATAGAATACCGCTTCCCTGCGGTTATTTGGGGCCTCCTTCCGTCCGGTTCGCACGTCCGGCCTTCCGGCGGGCCATTACGGGATCTTCTCACAATCGTGCGCATTGCTTTGAAATCCCTGAAATAAGCTGAAACAAAATTACTGTTCCTCACTTCGCTTACTACATATATCGGAAGCTTTCTACATTACTTTAGCAGTTTATGCAGATTTTATTTTCTGCAGTATCGCTGTTTCTGTGGTTATCAAATTACAGCCTGTGAGTGCTGCAATTCCAAAGCCGGAAAGCAACACTGAAAATCTTCAGGCGAAATATCATAATCACTGCAACAGAGACAGAACCCCCTGATTGCTCTGATTCGACTGAGCCAGCATAGCCTGACCGGCCTGAGCCAGAATCTGATAATTGGAATATTGTACCATGGAGCTCGCCATATCCGTGTCCCGAATCTGGCTTTCAGCAGAGGTGGTATTCTCCACAACGTTATCCAGATTGTTGATGGTGTGCTCCAGTCTGTTCTGAACAGCTCCCAGCGAAGCCCGCTGTGCCGATACCATCTCGAGGGCTTCGGCAATAGTGTCAATAGCAGCCGTCGCTTCCTCCGCATCGCTTACCGTTAAACCATTGATACCCAGTCCTTTGGCACTGATCATGGAGATATTCAGATTCAGGCTCACACCTGCGTCAGCGTCAGCCCCCACGTACAGGCTCGTTGCTATGGCATCATTTGTATCGGGAAAGGCCCAGACCTTCAGGAGTGTGTTATCCGCACTGTCCTTATATGTGGAAATGGATTTCACAGATTCACCATAGTCAGCTTTGAATGCTTTCACCATCTCCTCCACCGAGGCAAAGGCTTTATAAATAACCGTCGAATTCGGATCCGCATTGGAGTTAATCTCCTCAATCATCTCCTCCACGGTTCCCCTTCTGTCGCCCTGTAAAAATAAAGCGCCAGGTTCTTCCTTTACCTTTTCTACTGATACATACATTGTTGATTTCCCGGTAGTCGGGTCCGTAGCGCTCTGCATGGTGTGTCCCCACCATTTCACCTTGTTCTTGGAGCCGATCAGTCCTTCCGTAAAACCTGTATGATTCTGATCCCCGGTTCCCAGATTCAGCACAAAGGTACCTGTGCTCTCCTCGTCCACAGATGAGCCCACTGCATGCCAGTATTCCAGCGCTGTAAAAGCTGTCTTCCAGGTAATCTTTCCCTCCTTACCTGCGTTATTTCCCCTGAGCAGATAGGTCTCGTTGAATTTGGTTGTGGTGGCTACCCGATCCACTTCCACTATCAACTGCTCCACTTCATCCTGAACGGCGGCACGATCGCTTTCAGAAAGTGTCCCGTTTGCCGCTTTGACAGCCAGTTGATTCATCCTCTGCAGCATATCCTGTACTTCATTCAGAGCACCGTCTGCCGTCTGCACCATGCTGATACCGTCCTGGGCGTTCAGAGATGCCTGAGTCAGGCCTCTGATCTGCTTCCGCATTTTCTCACTGATTGCCAGCCCTGCCGCGTCATCTGCCGCACGATTCACCTGATATCCTGACGAAAGCTTTTCCGTCACCTTCGCCTGAGATTTATTGGTTATCCCGGCCATTCGATTTGCATTCATTGCAGTAAGGTTATGTTTCACTACCATGGCTTTATTCCTCCCTGAATCCCTGTCATTAAAGACTGTGCGTCCTGCACCTGACGAAAGCCGCGTCATTTATTACACTTTTGATTGTACTTCCAGATTCCCTCTTTTTACGCTCCGCATCTGCTGCCTCTGTTCCGGCTGCTCAATCACAAAATTCAGCAGCAGCGTACTATCTGAAAATGCCGCACTCACGATAGTGATACGTAAATGCGGCAGTCTCTTTTGAGGTATTATGTCAGCTTAACAGCCATTTAAATCTTTATCCAGTCTTCATTTATACAGCTGTGAACCCTCTCAGCTCACTTTACTGAAGCAGTGACAGTACACCGGAAGTTGCCTGGTTGGACTGTGCAAGCATTGCCTGACCTGCCTGAGCCAGAATCTGGTTGTTGGAATACTCAACCATCTGCGACGCCATATCAGTATCACGTATGGAAGCCTCCGCCGCCGTTGTGTTCTCCACCACATTGTCCAGGTTGGCAATTGTGTGCTCCAGTCTGTTCTGGATGGCACCCAGAGAGGAACGCTGCGCGGATACTCTCTGCAATGCTTCCGCCACTGTATCAATGGCTGCCGTGGCGGCATCGCCCGTGTCACCGCTCACATCCAAGCCGTTCAGACACAGGGCTCTGGAGCTGAGCATGGACAGATTCATGTAAATCTTATTGTCCAATGAAGAATCAGCACCCACATGCAGACTCAGATCAATAGGATCATTCACATCCGCAAAGGTCTCAATCCTCAGGATCAGACTCTTATCCGAATCCACAAAAGAGGTAATCGCCTTGATATCCTCGCCGTAAGCAGCCTTCAACGCATTTGTGAGTTCGTTCATGCTGCCAAATGCCCGAATTTTCGGCGTACTGGGATTACTCGCTTCCTGCTCATTGATATCCTTCACCACCGCGCTGACTGACATCTTCGTTGCAGACGCAGGTGCATTATCCGCTTTCAGCGTATTCTCTACCAATACATACACGGTACCGCCGATAGGTCCTACCGTCTTGGAAGCGTATTGCGTGGTCTCCTGCGCCGCGTCACTCATTCCAGCCTGCCCTGGACTTGTAATATTAGAAGCATTAGGATTGTTAGAAGCTACTGCCACCCCAATCGTACCGGTCGCTTTGTTAATCGCATTGAGCCCATTGGCCTGTGAGAAATCACTCGTCAATGCCGCCTCAGCCAGCTTGTAGCTCAGCTTACCAACGGTCCCGCCGTTGCTGCCTCTGAGCAGATAAGTCTCGTTGAACTTCGTGGTGGTGGAAACTCTGTCGATTTCCATGACCAGCTGGTCGACTTCATTCTGCACGGCAGATCTGTCGGATTCTGATAATGTTCCGTTTGCCGCCTTCACGGTCAGCTCGGTCAGTCTCTGAACCATATCATGCACTTCGTTGAGCGCACCGTCGGCTGTCTGTACAGCACTGATGCCGTCCTGGGCATTCAGGGAAGCCTGTGTCAGACCTCTGATCTGCTTTCTCATCTTCTCACTGATAGCAAGTCCCGCCGCATCGTCAGCCGCGCGATTAATCTTATAACCGGAAGACAGTTTCTCAGTGGCTTTCGCCTGAGAGCTTGTCGTTATACCCAGCATTCTGTTCGAATTCATTGCTGTCAGATTGTGTTTTACTATCATTCCCATTTCCTATTCCTCCTTGAATCTATACCGTCCAGACGGCTTTCGCATCTTGCTTTTTTTAATCCGGTCGAACCACTTAGTACTTATATCGGAGACTCTTCCGAAATAATTTATACCATACTTAGATTTTTATTCTGTTTTTGTTCCAGCCATGTCAGCCTTTTTTCATGCTGTGCCACATGCTGTTCCACCCGGTCCATCCGCCTGATTAACAGCCCCACGGCATCGCTCTCCAACTTGCAGGCATTTACCTCGTGGTGAAGCGCTTCTATCTCACTTTCCAGTCTCCCAAGTCTTCGGTCCATTTTCTCTTCCACTCTCCCGATCTCTTCCAGAATGGCGTTGAACATGTTTCTCATTTCTTCATTCATGCAATACCTCCATACACCTTCCCCAATCCAGAATACCATACTCTATTAATAAAATCCATATAAATTTTCTATTGATCTAAAATTCGCGAGTTATTAGTCTAAATAATATTTTATAAGAATAACCTATACAATTCAGATTTTCCTTTGTTCCAAATATATACAGCTCACTTATTTATTAATATATACGTATTATTTATAAAGCGATCAGTACCATTCACTATCATCGAGCACAGACTACAGAAACGCCGCCTGGCGATTTGATTCTCAATCGTCCAGGCGGCGCCCATATCTCACGCAAATATTTGTTACTGCTTCATATTGACTATTTCATTACTGTCCACTCGGTTCACAGCAACGCTATTTCTTACTGTCCATATACTGGGGCATCATTACAGCTGACCTGCTCATGGTCCTGTAGTAATCAATAGCGGCCTTGGAAGTCTTCCGGTTCATATGCAGATCTTTTCTCTTTTTTACGAAGAAATCTTCCAGAAGCTTCTTATTCCGGGCTTCCTGGGCCTGGATGGCCACGCTGGTGTCCGTCACCTCCGTCACAAGCCCCTGCAATGTCCTGATCTGCTCCGCATACTGCTCACGGTTATCCTTCAGCTCCTCCGCCACATTGGCATAAAGCTTCTCAAAACCATTGTCCAGCGCTGTGAGCTTCTCAATGAGATTGCCCTTTTCTTCCACATATTCGTCAAACCGGTCCAAATCCACATCGTCGGCCTGAAAAATCTCCTGCTGACGCAGATTGTATTTCTGGATCTCGTCCATTACCTGCAGCTTCCGCCGAAGGCTTTCCTCCAAAAGAGTCAGATAATTTCCTGTCATGTACCCTGCTCCTTACTTATCCTCATGACTTCCTTCCAGGTATCCCGCATGGTACGCATATGTCCGTTTACCTCTTCCAGAATTTCCTTTTCCTTCCTGATGTTCGCCTCGATCAGCCGTTGACTGAGATAGGAATAGACTCTCTCGAAATCCTCTGCCACCGGATACTTCATATCCAGTGTCTGACGGAGATAATCGATGATGTGTTCCGTCTTCTGAATATTGAGGTGGGCCTTTTCCACATCCTTCTTTTCTATTGCAACAATAGCGATATTGCAGAATTTGATGGCGCCTTCGTAAAGCATCAGCGTAAGCTCCGCGGGAGACGCCGTCATAATCTTGCTGTTGTTATACTGCCCATATGCTCTGGGGAATGCCATAATACACCTTGCCTTTCCTCAGCCTCTGACCTGACCGGACGTCTGTTGCACAACATTCATCAGCCGCCCAGCAATGAAGTCACTGCGCTGGCATTACTCTGCATCTTTGCCAGTGCTGTTTCCATGGCTGCAAATTTAGCATACCACTTATCTTCGTAATCTGCAAGTTTCTTTTCCAAATCTTTGATTTTTGCAGTATAGTCGTCATACTCCTCCTTCATTTTCTTGTCGTCGTATACGCTATACTTGGAACTGTACTCATCCACATCCATGATCTCGCCGACTTTATCGAAGACCTTATTGGCCAGTCCCGTGAAGAACTTAATGACTGTATCAGGGTCGTTGGCAATCATGGTTTTCAGCTTATCCGCATTTCCGGATGTTTCCGTGTCATCGCTGTCACCGTCGATATGATATGCATTCTTCTCATTCTCCGGAGCGGTGAAATAATTCAGCGTGCCGATACCAAAATTGGAAAGGTACATTTTCTTGCCGTCTACTTCCACAGGCTCCATCATGAGGGTCTTAAAGGTGCTTGCAATGGTCCCCAGACTGCTGTCCTTCCGAAGTATGGAGTCCTTAATCTTGTTCTCCCACTCCTCGATGGCACTGTCGGACATGGACTCCTTCTCCTCGTCCGTCAGCGGGTCATAGCCCTTGGCGGAATCGGCATAGTACAACTTATCCATCTCATTGATCATAGAATTGTATTCCTTGAAGAAATTCTTGATCATGTCATAGATGCCGTCGGTATCGTCCTGGGTGGTGATGGTAACTTCCTCTCCGGGAGCTGTCTTGGAATTCACGGTCAGCGTCAGGCCGTTGATATTGAAGCTGTTGGAGGTCGAAGTATATGTTGCTCCATTCAGCTCTATCTCGGCATCCTCGGCGGCTGTCTTTTTTGTCTCAGCAAAACGGCGCATATCCAGCACCACATCGCCGGCATCTTCCACCCATGCAGCCAGATCTGCCTTCAAAGCATCAGAAGCATTTGGCATATTGCTAGATATTTGAACTTCCCGCATAACATCAAGAATATCATTATCGTCAATATCATCAATCTTCCACTGCGGTGAACCCAACGCCTGATCTGCTAAAAAATCATATGCCTTGACAATCTGCTCATTACCTGAACTATCCTTCACCTTGAACTGTACACGTGTACTGTTCAGAAGATCTTTCAGTTCTTCATTGCCCGCTGTATCAGCAATATTTTTTAACTTTTTAAACAAATCCGTTTTCTTAGAAGCAAGCCTCTCTTCTGCTTTCTCGCCATAGCTCAGCCCCAACTTCTCCAACGCGGCCCAGCCATCCGCATCACTGGCACTGATCGTAAATTCATTCGCGGCACCGCTTGCCTTTGATGTCACAAAAATCCTTCCATTTGTCTCATCAAAATTGGCGTTCAGTCCCGCACTCCGCAATGCGCCCACAAAGCTGCCCACGGTAGTGCTTCCATCCACCTTAATCGGTGTGAGTCCATCAGCCGAATCGACGTTTATTGTCCCTGTGCTGCCGCTCAGGTCAAATCCCAGTTCACTGAGCTTCGTTTCTGCGGTCACCTTATCGCTTATGATTTCCCCGTGCTCATCGCGCTTTATAGCTTCAGGAGTCAACTGCATCTTGCCGCCGGTCAGATACCCGGACCTGGCCAGCTGATTCACCTTCAGGCTCTGGACGCCGTTCATGGCATTTTCGCCGGTTATGACGGATACGATATTACTGTTGGAAACCTTGGTGGTCTTCTTAACAAAGCTTCCCTCATACCGGAAGTTAGTCAGGGTCTTCAAATAGAAGTTCTTAACCTGAGTGTTCAGAGTCTTCCACGCATCCTGCTTATATTTCAGTGATTTCTGCGCTTTTACCGCTTTTGTTACTTTTGTCTTCCTGGCCTCAACCAGCTGGGATATGATAGTCTCCGTATCCATGCCGGACATCAGGCCGCTTAATCTCATTGGCATAATTCATCCATCCTTTCTGCGCTTTTCTATCTGGTGACGCCTGCAAAACAGATACTTACATTTCTCACCTGCGCCCCCTACGCGCCCGGAAAAACTTACTGTTCTGCCGCAGACTACCTTCTCTCATCAATCAGAATGCCTGCCATCTCCCAGACCTTGGCAATCATGTCCAGAGTCTTCTCCGGCGGCAATTCCTTGATCACTTCCTTGGTGTTCTTATCCACAAGCTTGATTGTGACACGATTGGTATCCTCGTGAATCCCGAACACTGCCTCCGAATTGGCCATCTTCTTATTCATCGTCTCAACGGCCTTGCGAATCTTCTCCTGGTAGGCCTGCTGATCCTTACCCTGGTCGCCGTTGTCTGCCTGACCCTTTTCCTGAGAGTTCTCCACCACACTCGTTGTCCTGTCTACATACTCCACAGCCGGGGCGCTGCTCGTACTGTTCTCCGGCTTCTCCGCCTGCGCGGGAGCCTGTGGCTTCTGCACTACATTTCCCTGTGCCTGAAAAGTCATTACACTTGAAATCGGTTCAATTGCCACTGTATCCACCTCCTTGTATCTTTTACTGCGCAATTCCTTTGCGTCTAATTTTTTTATCGGAAGCTTTCCGGAAAAAGTTAACCGGAAAGCCCGAAAATCTGGTTACATTACAAGCCCCGTTCATGTCATCCCAGCAGATTCCTCAGCGCTTCCATTCCGTCCGCATTAACGGCTTCCTTATTGGCCTCCTGAATCTGGAGATAGACTTCCTTGCGATATATCGGCACATCCTTCGGCGCGGTAATCCCGATTTTCACCTGATCACCCTTTACTTCCAGGATGGTAACTTCCACATTGTTGCTGATGATAATTGCCTCATTCTTCTTTCTTGACAATGCCAGCATCTTACACACCTGCCTTTCCTGCCTGCAGAATCTCATAAATAGGGAATTTAACAGGATAATTCCCATTGTCCACTATAATCTGACAGGCTTTGTGTTCATCTATATTGATGACAAAGGGACCCTGCAGATTCACACTCATCTGTGTCAGATCGCTGGGAATGGACACAGTTACCAGCACAAGCAGGTTATCGGGCGTAATTTTCCCGGCGCTGGCCAGAAGCTCGTCGTCCACTTCCGGGTCATAATCCGGCTTTACCACCAGCGGATTCATCACAGGCATCGCAAACCCGGGCTCATCCAGCGATTGCAGGAAACGGATTCCGGCTTCGGTTCCTCTCTCCTCGTCATGGAGCAGTGCAAAACGCTTCAGCTCCGGGAAGCCGATGATACCATCCTGAAAAATCAGTATTTTCTCCTCCGAAATTTCAATTTCTCCGAAAAGCTTTGTATTAATTTTCATAGCGCTCCTCTCTGTTTCCTTCCTTATAAAATCTTCGCAACAGCCCGGTTCCCTGCCTGAACTGCTGCGAAGCATAATGGTATATCCTGATATATCTCAGGTTAGATAAAGTTCAGCAATGTAGTCTGCATTACCTTTCCTGCCGCCATCAGGGCCGAATCATAGGTGAGCTCGGCAGCGCTGAGCTCAATGGCCACCTCGGTAATGTCCACATCCTCGTTCTCACTCTTCAGGGTCTCATAAGTGGTCTTCTGATTCTGAGTTCGATTCTTGACCAGTTCCAGCTTGCTGCTTCTGGAACCGCAGTTGGTCACACATATATTGGCCTCATCCAGGTGCTTCTGGAATGCGGTAAGGCCTCCTTCAAACAACTTCTGTTCCTTATCTTTCGCATAGGTCAGCGCTTTCTCCACCGCATCCAGCTGTTTCTGAATCTGCGCCAGTGCGGCCGTGTCGCTTTCCTGGGTATTCTGCTTGATGTTCTCCAGATCCGCTTTGACACCTTCCAGATCCAGCACATCCTGCATGGCGTTCACGATATCGTCCACTTCCCTGCCCACACCGTGTTTAAAGCACTCGTCCGCGGTGGAATTGATCCTTACAGTCTGGTTATATCCCACATCGTATTCGATCACCTGGCGCTCCGCACCGACAGTCAGATAAGTATCATTATAAATAATGGACTCTTTGGAACCATCTTCCTTCTCGGCCTCACAGTAGAAGTAGTGCTCGGGACGCAGATCTCCCTTCTTCCAGTTATTCTTCTCATAAGTCACCCGGATTTCCCCTTCATCCAGGGTGGCTGTGGACTCGCTGTCCTTTGTAGCCATCAGTTCTGCATATTTCTTTTCTCCCAACAACAGTTCTCCTGTCTCGGGGACATAGACTATAGCTTCGGGATTGGCCGCCGCATAGGCATACGGATTGGGATTGGTCTCATAGGAGTGCATCAGGGTGATGGCACCGCCGTTTTCAGCCAGACCGCCCCATTTCTGATCCATGAAGGTGGAACTTCCCGAAGAGGTAAATTTGATAACCGGTGAGCCCAGTGCCGCAAAAGCATCCTGATTGGCCTGCCAGTCAGCCGTCGGCTGCACCACGGCTCCTATTTTAGCTATATCTTCATTAATTTTTGCGTCAGGAGGTGTAATGCCCACCTGCATTGTAGTAGTATTATCCGCTAAAGTAGCATTATTCTTTCTCAGTTCATTATTAATTTCTGTAAAGTGATCCTTCAGATTCTCCGCCGGATTATCCTTCCAGTTTGTCAACCGGTCTCTCACTTCCTGATCTGTACCTGCCGGCAAATTGTTAATTACCGCCTGAACAGCAGTGCCTATCGCCGTCTCCTCCGCAGCACTCAGATTACTCAAATCCACATTTCCCAGCTGATACCCCAGGTTCGCCTGATTAATCGCCGACGCATTTTTCTCAATCAGCTCATTCTGTGTCTTCTTCAGATTATCGAAATTCCCATAGTCCGAGCAGTCATTGTACGCCAGTCTGATGCGGTGGACATCCACGGAAGAGATATCATCCTCGTCCACGTTCACACCCATGTAATTGGTGGAATTAATATCCAGCAGATTCCCCACATCCACCTTTGACACCGAATCGATTGCGTCTTTATTCAACTGCTCCGTAATGGTATACTTCTGCTCCTTCTGGGCCAGAAAGCTCAGCGGTGTGTCCGTACGGTAGCCGGTAAATACATATCTGCCGGCATAATCCGCATCCCCTGTGGAATACACGGACTCTCCAAGTCCCTGCATCTCCTCCAGAATAATCTTGCGATCCTTGGTCTCCAGATAATTATTTGCCCCCTTGTCACATCTGGCAATCATAGTGGTGATGATCTGGGCCAGGTTGGATATGGCGTCTTCCGTCACCTTCAGCCAGCTCTGTGCATCCGGAATATTCTTGCTGTAATACTGTGTGATTTCCGTCACGTTACTGCGCAGGCGCAAAGCTCTGATGGCTACAACCGGATCGTCGGAAGGACGATTAATCTTCTTCTGGGTAGACATCTGGGTGCTCAGTCTGTCCTGATAAATCTTATTGGTATTGATATTGGACAGGTTGTTGCGCTGCATGATTCTGTTCGTTATTCTCATGGGATACTCCTCTTCTTTCACATACCTCAGTGCCGTCGGATTATTTGTTCAACGTGGTTACAGGCCTGTTCATGCTCCACGTTTATACTCCGGTCTGCAGAATCAGTCTGTCATAAATTTCCGTCAATGTCTGAATCATCTTGGATGCCAGATTATATCCGTTCTGGAATCTCACCAGGTTCACTGCTTCTTCGTCTTCATCCACACCGGAAATGGAGATTCTCTGCATGTCAATGTTATACGCCACATCTTTAAAGCTGCTGTAGAAGGTCTCCGCCCTGTCCGTATTCAGGGCGATATCCCCCAGGATACACTGCAGGAATTCCGATGCGGAACTGCCTCTGAAGCTCAGGGTCCCCTTGTTTGTGGCCATATCCTTCAAATCCTGGAGCAGGTCATTCTGCTCCACACCGTCACCCGGCTTCTTTTTCGTGGCCAGGCGGTTGGGGTCATTCTCTATGGTGGAAGAAATATTAAAGTTTTTGGCGGTCATCAGGTAATAGTTCTCGTTACTCTGGACATTTTTCCCCACCTCGACCCTTATCTTGAAATCTTTCTTAACCTTCGCTTCGGCATCTGTCCTCAGTGCCGCTTCCTGTGTCGCTATATATGCTTCCGCATCTTCATCCGATGCACCGGCATTATTCGGATCATCCAGCCAGTCCTTCTTCGCCTGCTCTCTGTCAGCCTGGTACTGCTTCTCTATGGCTTCCTCCAGCTGCTTTTCAAACTGGTCATACCGGAATTCCTTACCAAATACATACTGTCCTTCCTGGGACATGATATCCGCCGCAAAAAGGTCGATGCCAGGGATGTCTCCGCTGTAGCCGCTTCCCAGAATGTCGTTGAATTTCTGAGAAAATGTCCTGACCCACTCGTTCATCTGGGCCATGTAATAGGG
>JAAWLQ010000089.1 GCA_022797995.1 Lachnospiraceae bacterium | reverse complement strand
CAGAATGCGCTTATCAGCAGTATTTACAGACTTACCAGACAGCTTGACCCCACAAGACCCTGCATTGATACCAGCGGAAACTTCCATGTGGTCATAGATGTCTATGACATTCACGACTACGACCAGGATCCGGAAGCATTCCGGGAACGCTGGAATGCTTTTTGCGAGGCCGCCCAGGCAAACGGTGGAAGTATCCCTTCGGATTCCCCGGTATTGGTTTCCGGGCAGAAGCCTTTCTTCGCACAGCCATATCAGGGCCAGCCTATTTTCATCAGCGAGTGGGGCGGAATTCAGTGGGTGGTGAATGACAGAGATGGCTGGGGATACGGGAACGCACCCGCCACAGCGGAAGAATTTTTTGCCAGATATAAAGGCCTGGCAGAATCCATGCTGAACAATGAAGACATCTTCGGATTCTGCTATACCCAGCTTTACGATATCGAACAGGAAATCAATGGATTTTACACCTATGACCGGCAGCTCAAATTTGATATCAATATTATAAAAGAAATCAATGGGCAGACCGCAAAGATAGAAGAATAACTATACCGCAGAAGCTGACCGCCCGGGCAGGCGGTCAGCCAATCAGCCTACTACATGCCCTGTAAGTTCCCCCGGCCGGATAGGTCCGGCTGTCTCTCCGTATAATACTGCGCCTGGGCATTCCACAGCTCGCTGTATTTCCCGCCATCCTGCGCCAGAAGTACCTCATGGCTTCCTCTCTGCAGAATGCTGCCCTCATGAAATACCACAATCTCATCGCAAAACCGGCAGGAAGCCAGTCTGTGACTGATGTAAATAGCAGTCCTGTCTCCCACGATTTCACTGAATTTCGTGTAAATCTCATACTCTGCCATGGGGTCCAGGGCAGCCGTTGGTTCGTCCAGAATAATAAAAGGGGCGTCATGGTACAGGGATCTGGCGATGGCGATCTTCTGAGCCTCGCCCCCGGAAATCTGCATCCCCTTTTCGTCCAGCTCCTTGTAAAGGATAGTATCCAGCCCCTCCGGTCTTGCGGCAAGCCATTCCGAAAGCCCGGCTCTGCGGATACACTGCGCAGCCCGTTCCCGGTCATAGTCCTGTCTCAGGATGCCTCTTCTGTCCTTTCTCCGTTCTCCTGCGCTTTTTTCCAAGCCTTTTCCTTTTCCCTGAGAAAAATCATGGCTCATTTCCGAAAGACCTGCCGCCTCTCTCCCACAGCCGCCTGAGCCTGCAGCAAAGCTTCCCGCCCTGACATTCCCTGCCGCGCTCCCGGCGGCCACATTTTCCAGAAGACTTACCGCAAGCAGCTGAAAATCCTGAAAGACCACGGAGAACACACCCAGATATTCCCGATAATTGTACTTGCGGATATCGATTCCGTTCAATAAAATCTCCCCTTCCGTAGGGTCATAGAGACGACACAGCAGCTTGATGAAGGTGGTCTTGCCGGAACCGTTCTGCCCCACAACAGCCAGCCGCTCTCCCACCCTGAATTTCAGAGAGACATTCTTAAGAGCCCAGCCTTCCGTACCCGGATACCGGAAGCTCACATTTCGAAATTCCACCTCGTACTTTCTGTCGGAGCGCTTCTCCACTGTCAGAGAGCCCTGATACATTTCATTTGGAATATCCAGGAATTGGAATACCATCTTCAAAGTATCGCTGTTAACCCGGGCTTCTCCGATGACCCTCAGCGCACCGGCAAACCCGGTGGAGAAAGCCGTAATTCCGCCGATATACTGGGTCACGGAGCCTACTCCGAAGGCGCCGCCCCAGGCCTTCAGGCACACGAACAGATATACCACCCCCAGGAACAGTCTGGATGTGGCTGCAGACAATGCAAACAGGCATCCCATCCATCCTCTGGCATCCCGGGCCATACTGCTGCACATTCCGTTTTTGGAGTCAGCCACTTTTCTGACTCTTTCAACTCCGTACACATCCTGTCTGTAAATCCGCATATCCGCCGCACGCTTTTCCTGTCGGAACAAATCCATGCAGAAAAAGTAGACCCGGTTCCCAAATTTCTGTGGTTCATCATGCTTCATCACCCGCATCTGCGCTTTGGTAGACAGCCAGGGAGACAGTATGGTAACTCCCACCATCACAAGCACAAGCAAGAGGAGAAAGGCAGGATTGTTCAACATAGTCAGCCTGCCGGCCCGCGACCGCACCGGCAGGCGGAACAGAGAAACGGTAAGCGCCGCCGCTCCCATGATTCGGAACAATTCCTTCACCATACTTTCAAAATGCTCATAGATTTTACCCAGCCCCCAGCTGGTCCACATCTCCCGCTGATGGATCCGGCTCAGCAACTCATGGGTTGCCGCATCGTCCGCCGCACAGAAATCCATGGTCAGCAGCTTCCGGGCAATCCGCACCTCCCCCTGATAATATGTGGTAGAGTGAAAAGCCTGCTTCCAGCGAAAGACCAGCGCTTTCAGCAGATACGCCGCCGCGTCTGCCGCCAGCAGTACAATCACCCATTTTCTCAATATTTCAGGCCGCCTCAAATCCGCCAGCTCATCCAGAAGTCTTGCGGAAAAATAAAGGGTCAGATAGGGTACCAGCGCCTCAATCGCCGCATGAAGGGCAGCCGACACGAACACCATTGGACATTCTCTGCACCAGAGCAAAACCGCCCTTTTATTTAAGGAAAATACTTCCTTCCACGAAAGCTCTTTCTTTTTTTGTTGATCCTTTTGACTCCCTTTTTCCTTCTTTTTATTCTTCATTATTATGTTCCCTCTCTCGCATCTATCATAATCCGTTTTGCGACGCTCCTTCTGCTTTCCATACCTGCGCCCTCATGCGATATTTTGTAACAGTTTAGCCCACACTACACATTTCCTTCCGGACTGTCCACATAATATTTACTCTGAATCCCAAACAGCTCCGCATAGGATTCCCCCAGTGCCATCAGCTCCTCATGGGTTCCCTCCTCCGCCACCTTTCCATCCTTCAGCAGAATAATCCGGTCGCAGAATCGGGTGGAGGCCAGCCTGTGGGAGATGAAGACAGAGGATTTCCCCCGGCTCAGTTCATGGTATTTCCGGTAGATATCACTCTCCGCGATGGCATCCAGCGCCGCGGTGGGCTCATCCAGAATCATGATCGGGCTGTCCTTGTACAGAAGCCTTGCCATCATCAGACGCTGCTCTTCTCCGCCGGAGAGCTCCACCGCATCGTCATATACCTCTTTTACCAGATGGGTGTGATACCCTTCCGGAAGGGCTTCTATCTTCCCGGCAAGTCCCACCTTTTCCATGCAGTCCCGTATCCTGTCCGAATCTGTCTCCTGGTCAAAGCAGGCCACATTCTCTCCGATTTCCCCTGCCAGCAGAGAGAATTCCTGGAACACTGCCGAAAACAGCTGATAATACTCTCTGCGGTTATACTCCTTAATGTTCACGCCGTTCAGCAGCACCTCCCCTTCGTCCGGGTCATATAAGCCGCAGAGCAGCCGGACCAGCGTGGTCTTCCCGGCTCCGTTGGCCCCCACCACCGCCAGCTTCTCTCCCGGGTGAAGGGTCAGATTCAGATGCGAGAAAATCGTCTGTTCCGAGCCCGGATAACGGAAAGTCACATCTCTCAGTTCGATGGTATAGTCCGTTCCCTGCTCTGTCCGAAGCGCCTTTCCTTCCTCGAATAAAAAGGGCTCTTCATAATCCAGCATTTCCCTGATACAGGACAAATCCATACATTGCCTGCGCAATTTGGAGACACTGGCCATAATCCCGGTAATCCAGGCTGTAAACCCGCTGGCAGCCGTGAAATAGAGCAGAAACTCCGAAGCGTTTAAGTTCCCCTGAACAGCCTGATAAAGCAGCCAGGCATAGGCGACCCCGTTTCTCAGAAAGGAAAGGATCACATCCGTAATATCAGCCAGCAGGCAAACCCTCTCCCTTCTCAGATAGAAGTCCTGCAGCATTCTCATATTTTTATCCAGAACCTCCCTAAGCCAGTCCCCGATTCCGAAGATTCGCACATCCTTTGCCAGCCGTCTGTCCCTTGCTTTGTCCCGGAAATAAAAGAATCTGTTCTTAATCTCGGATTCCTCCTGCCTGTGCCGGTATCCCCAGCCGTTAAAATGATTGCTCACCAGGTAGCCTGTAATCGCCGCCACAAGAGTTACGATGACAATAACAGGGTCCACATGGGTCAGCAGATAGAGATAAATCAAAAATCCCAGAAAATTCTGAATCAACACGGCAAAGGTATTCCAGGTATCCTCCGCCGCCGAGCTGTTTCCCAGGGAAGCGTCGGTAGCCTTCGTAAAAGAACGGATAAAGTCCTGGCTTTCCCGCACCGGATAGGAGCAGCTTCCCGCCTTATGCCACATTTTTGCAATGATGGAAAGTCTTACCGGCAGTCTGCTGAACATCTGATTGCTCTCCAGATAATCAGAAAGTCCCTGGAGCCCCATAATCCCCAGGGCAAAAAAGCAGATACTGCCCAGCATGGTTCCCAGAGCCTCATGCCTCTCCAGCTTCCCCAGAATCGTGGGTGTCACATACAGCTCCATCAGCGAAATCGCCACTGCAAGCAACGCCTGGAGCAGAGTAAGTACCAGCACCACCGGATTGATTCCCAGCGCCTCCCGCACCATAAAAAGGGAATTGCTCAGCATTCCGTACTTTACGGTATTTTTTGTCTTCTCCTGTCTCATCTTCCTGACCTGTCTCCTTTTTCAACATTCTTCAAGTATCTTAACACAAAATCCCCCTGTGGTACATTTCGGGGACGAAATGCATCCACAGGGGGATAAAAATAACCTTGTGCAATTTTCACTGTGGCAGAAGAACCTCCGTGGTAAACGCACCGTCCTCGCTGTTCCTGCTGATATAGCCCTGGTATCTGTCCACAATGGTATCGATACGCACCAGCCCATAGCCGTGGTCTGCACCTTTGGTGGAGAAGAAGCGCCCGTTTTCCTTCTTCTGCTTTTTCAGTGCGGTGCTGTTGGTAAAAGACATGTAAAGCTGGGTGTTTTTCATCTCCATATACACCCGAATCATCCGTTCCTCCTCCGGAAGCGCCATACAGGCCTCGATGGCATTGTCAAAGAGATTTCCGATGATGATACACAGATCGATCTGTGCTGTGGACAGGGCCACCGGCACATGGGCGTCCGCCTCCACCCGAATTTTTTTGGACCTGGCCAGAGAAATCTTGCTGTTTAAAATGATATCCGTCATCTTATTTCCCGTCTTTAACGCCGGGTCCACCGTGTTCAAGTCCTCGCTGAGGGCCTCCAGATACGCCGAAGCCGCCTGCACGTCCCCCATATCCAGATAGCTTTTCAACACCTGGATGTGGTTGCGGTAGTCATGCCTCCAGCCCCTGATCTGCCGGTACATATTCTCCACCTCGGCATAGTGGGTGGCAAGAAGATCGCTCTGATAGGCGGCAATCCG
Organism: Lachnospiraceae bacterium; assembly: GCA_022797995.1. Lineage (GTDB taxonomy): Bacteria > Bacillota > Clostridia > Lachnospirales > Lachnospiraceae > Acetatifactor. Next base: position 6,053 of record JAAWLQ010000089.1, on the reverse strand, counting down.
CCTGTCTATTCTTTTTTCCCGGAAGGACAGTTTTTGTATCGGCATGTTCTATTTTCCTCACTCAGAATTGTTAAAAATAATGAATCATCGCCCGGTTCATTTCTTCATAAAACTTCCGCGAAAGTGGCAGCTCTCCTCCGTCCTTCAGAATCACCTGGGTCCTGGTAATCTTCCGGACATAGTGCAGATTCACGACGAAGGAGCGTCCGATGCGGCAAAAGCTCTCGTCCAGTTCCTCCTCCAGCTCATTCAGCGTCTTCTTCACCGTCCACGCCTCCTGCCCGTGGACAGTCACATAGTTTCTCTGCACTTCCAGATAGCGGATCTCCCGAAGAGGAATCCGCATTGTAGCCCCGGATACAGACAGGCACAGCGCCTTCTCCCTGCTCTCAATCCTCTGGGCCGCCCTGTCAAGAACCGCCCGGAGTTTCTCCTCCGTCACCGGCTTGAGCAGATAGTGAAGGGCTTCCACGTCATATCCTTCCGCGATATACTCCATATATCCGGTAATGAAGATAATCTGCACCAGACGATTGTGCTGCCGGATTCGCCTTGCCAGCTCCACGCCGCTCATCTGTCCCATCTCGATATCCAGAAGCAACAGATCAAAAGATTTATCCTCTTCGTAACGAAAAAGAAAAGCTTCCGCGGAAGGGAAGCTCTCTATTTTCATGGCAATATCTGCGGACACCGCCCACCTTTCCAGCAGTGCCCGCAGATACGCCGCATCTGTTTGATTGTCGTCACAGATTGCCAGTCTGTACATGAATCAATCTCCTTGTTGTTCTCTGTTGTAATCAATTATTCTGCTGTCCGTGCTCCCAGCGTAAGCTCCAGATCCAGACTCTCATATTCGCCGTCCTCTATGCGCTTTACAGTGACAGTCACTGTCTCTCCCGCTCTGTAATACTGCAGTACATCCTGCAAGTCCGCATAGGAAGAAATCCTATGTCCGTCAAACTTCACGATAACATCTCTCTTCTTCATGCCGGCAGCTTCCGCCGCAGAATTCTCCTCCACTTCCATTACGTGTACACCCTGAGGCATTCCCAAATATTGTGCCATCTCTGTGTTCACTTCCTGGAGTGAAATCCCCATATAGCCCATCTCCTCTTCGGCCACTTTATCCGCTCTGGTCTGACGCTCCATCAGATCCGCGATGATAGGGCTGGCCTTGCTGATGGGAATGGCATAGCCCATGCCTTCCACACCGGTTCCCCTGATCTTGCCGGAATTGATTCCGATGACTTCACCGGTAATGGTCAGCAGCGCGCCGCCTGAGTTCCCGCCGTTGATGGCCGCATTGGTCTGTATAAAAGTACCTGTGGTACCGTCCTCACTGGTCACTTCCCTGTCCAGAGCACTGATGATGCCGTTGGTCACCGACTGGCCGATCCCCAGCGCATTACCGATGGCGATTACGGGCATACCCAATTTTAAGCTGTCGCTGTCTCCCAGCGTCGCCATGGTAATCGCGTTTCTGGTCTCCTGGGACAGGCTGTCCACAGCTACCGCTATCACACCCAGATCCATCTCCGCATCCAGTCCTTTGATGCTGGCCTGGGCGGTGGAGCCGTCAATAAAGGTAACCTCCAGGGAATCCGCACCTTCTACCACATGATTGTTGGTCACGATCAGCAGCTCATTGTCTCTTTCCTCCACAATGATACCCGATCCGGCCGAAGGCACAGACTCCGTATAAGTGTAGCCAAAGAAGGATCCTGTTCTGGTAGAGGTATTGACAATAGATACCATGGCAGGCATGACTTCTTCCACCACGCCGGAGACATCATCGGTCACATAAGTGACCTGACTTACATTGGAAAGTACGTTGCCTGACGCAGGTTTCTGTTGGGTCTCAATCTCCGCAGGCGCTTCATTTCTGCTTTCCTGGGGAAACAGTCTGCCTGCCCCCAGCTGAACCGCATAGAACCCGGCCCCTGCAAACAGTCCGAACACAAGTCCCAGACTCAGGCTCAGCATAAGCTTTCCAAAAATGCCTCTTTTTTTCTTCTTTCCATCCGCCCCGTTCCCCGGAGTACCTGTAGGGCCGTTTCCCGCATAAAAGCTTCCGTCCGTCTGATAGTTGGTATACCTTCCCGTATTGGAATCAGAATAAATTTCGTTTTCGTACATAATAATCCTTCCTTTCTGCAGGATGGGAACTTCGGACTGTTCCGTGTTCCACATCCGCCGCGTTTCTATTCAATTTATTTTGTTTCCTTAACTTTATGGTCTTAGTATACCTGCCAATTGTGACGGAATTGTGTTTTCCTTATGAAGTGATTGTGAAAAACAATAAAAAAATTTTTACTACTCCACCGTGACGGATTTCGCCAGGTTTCTGGGCTTATCCACGTCACATCCTCTGCCCACCGCCACATAATAAGCAAAAAGCTGCAGCGGAATAATGGCCAGAGAATTGGTAAAGTAAGGATTGGTCTGTGGGATATAGACCACATAGTCTGAGGCTTTCTCCACAGCCTTATTCTCCTCATTGGTGACGGCCATCACAAAGGCGCCTCTGGCCTTGACTTCCACAATGTTGCTGATCATCTTCTGATAGAGCTCCGGCTGGGTGGACACCGCCACCACCAGTGTCCCGTCCTCTATCAGGGAGATGGTTCCATGCTTCAACTCTCCCGCCGCATAGGCCTCAGAATGTACATAGGAAATCTCTTTCAGCTTTAACGACCCTTCCAGGGAGATGGCATAGTCAATTCCCCGCCCGATAAAGAAGATATCCCTGGCGCCCAGATAACGGTTGGCGAAACGCTGTATCTTCTGCTTCTGTCCCAGCAAAAGCTCTATTTGGTCCGGCAGACATTTCAAATCCGCCAGAAGCCCTTCAAAAGCCCGCTCCGACAGCAGTCCTCTGACTTTTGCCAGCTTCATGGCCAGCAGGTACAATGCCGCCAGCTGGGCGCTGTAGGCTTTGGTGGTGGCCACCGCAATCTCCGGTCCCGCCCAGGTGTACAGACAGGCGTCCGCCTCTCTGGCAATGGAGCTTCCCACCACATTCACAATGCCCAGCACCTGGAACCCCTTTTCTTTGGATTCCCGCAGCGCCGCCAGGGTGTCCGCAGTCTCTCCGGACTGACTGATGACGATCACCATGCAGCCCTCCTCCAGAAGGGGATTCCGATAGCGGAACTCGCTGGCCAGATCCACCTCCACAGGAATCCTTGCAAGCCCTTCCAGCACATACTTACCGGTGACACCGGCATGATAGGCGGAGCCACAGGCCACTATATGAATCTTTTTAATGGCTCTCAGCTCTTCCTCGGTCATGTTCAGTTCTTCAATCTGAATCTCCTTCTCTCCGTTCCTGTCCCGGACTCTGGGAGAGATGGTATCCACGATGGTTCTGGGCTGCTCATACATCTCCTTCAACATGAAGTGCTCATATCCGGCCTTCTCTGCGGCGTCCGAATCCCAGTCTATGGTGGCGGATTCCTTCTCCACTTCCTCTTCGTCCATAGAGTAAAAGCTTAAAGAATCTCCCCTGAGCACCACAACTTCCTGATTGTCCAGATAATACACCGTTCTGGTATATTTCAAAATGGCGGGCACATCCGACGCGATAAAACATCCTTCGTCATTGCGTCCCACAATCAGAGGACTGTCCTTGCGGGCGGCATAGATTTCCCCCGGATGGTCCGCAAACAAGATTCCCAGCGCGTAAGAGCCTTCCACACGCTGCAGCACCTTGATAATGGTTTCCAGCGGATTCCCCTTGTAATAATAATCCAGCATATGAGCCAGCACTTCCGTATCTGTCTCGGACACAAAATGGTATCCTCTGTCTGTCATCTTTTTTTTCAGAGGAATATAATTTTCGATGATGCCATTATGTACCACGGCAATGGTACCTGCCTCATTGGTGTGAGGGTGGGCGTTTCTGTCGCTGGGGGCTCCGTGGGTGGCCCATCTGGTATGGCCGATTCCCGCCGTGCCCGGCATGGTCTCCCCGCCTCTTGTAATATTCTCCAGCACCTTCAGACGGCCGATGGCCTTCTTCGTGTTGATCTGCTTCCCGTCATACACAGCCATGCCCGCCGAATCATATCCTCTGTATTCCAGTCTGGCCAGACCGTCCAAAATAATGGGGGCCGCCTGTTCCTTTCCAATATATCCTACAATACCGCACATATCTGTTCTCCTCTCAGCTTAATTTCAGAAATCGTCAAAACTATTTTTCACACTTCCCTGCTCTGCCGCCAGTATTCCCTGTTGGCGGTCAATTTCAGGACCCAACGTACCGGCAGCTTCTGATACCGCTTCCCCAGAAGATATCCCGCATACTTGAACCCGCACTGCAGGCAAAAGCCGGGAAACCGGTACAGCTTCTTTTTCCTCTTCAGATAGTTCCATGTCTCCTTCACCAGCTTCTTCCCCTCGGACTCGGAAGCCACATCCCCAAATACCTCCGGGTGGTCGGCCTGAGATACTCCCAGATCGAAATTCCGCCGCAGCTGCTGCATGTTGGTGTAATTATGCGAATGAATCACCTGGGCGTCGGCCTCATAGGCGATGCCGTAGCCTGCCCGAATGACTCCCGCCGCATAGATCATATCCTCGTTAAAAATTGTATGTGGAATAAAACCGCCCAATTCCTCATAGACATCCCTGCGGTAGGCCGCACACACATTGGAGCAGAAAAAGGTCTTGATTCCCATGGTCTCCAGATCGGCTTTCGTCTTAATCCGGGAAGCTTCCGGATAGTTAAAAGCTCTGGACGCCCTTTCCAGCTCCGAGGAATCCGGTCCCGGAAGCTGCCTGGCATAGGCCGCCGCCACATTTCCAGACAGGCGCCGGACCAGCCGCTCTACCAGATATCTGTCCGCAGGCATGGCATCCTGGGTCATGGAGATAAAAATCTCCCCATGGGAAAAGCTCACTCCACGGCGCCTTGTGCCTCCGTGGTCAAAGTCCTCCTTTTCCAGGTGATGCACTTCCACATTGGGGTATTTCCCCGCAAAGTCCATGCCAGTCGTCAATTGGTCAAAAAAAGCCTTCCCTGTATTCATCAGGATAATGCGCCCCACAGGCAACGACTGTTCTTCTATCCTGTCCAACAGAGTAAAAAGTTCTCTTCCCGGCTTATACAGGGGAATGATTACATCGATTCCCAATACTCCTTCTGCTTCTCTCTGCAAAGTCTGCTCCTTTATACAAAATCTGATTTTCACGCAAAAGGAGAGCCCGAAAGCCCTCCTTTGGAACTCCTGTTTACCCTGTTAATTCCTATTCAGAAACGGAGCGGTATCCGTCTTAATCGTCTCGTTGTATTCCATGACACTGTCGCTGACCGTATAGTCCTCATCCTCGAACAGGAACTGATGCAGCCACACCACATTGGACTCCAGGTCCGTGGGAATGACACAGGCTCCCTTGGCGCCCATATTGGCATTTCCCCGCATATCCGGCTGGGGGAATCCATCCTCCGCCACAATCCTGTAATTTGCAATATTCGCCAAAAGATCCAGAATATCATTGGAGTCAAGGCTGGTATAGATATCTCCGATACAGTCGTTGAATACATTGGTCAGTGTCACCAGGTCTGTCTTCTTCGCCTGATCTTCAATGGCCTGAATCACTTCCCTCTGCCGGGCGGCCCGCTGGAAATCATCGCCCTTTGTGTGGCGGATACGGCAGTAAGCCGTGGCCTGCAGTCCATTCAACAGCTGCAGTCCGGTCTCAGTGACCGGAATATAATCACATTTCAGCACCTCACAGATGGAAATCTGATAATTATTGATATGCTTCAGCTCTTCGCTGTCCACATCGATGTACACACCGCCAAGTCCGTCTATCACTTTGCTCAGTCCTCTGTAACCCACCGTGACGAAATTGGTGATATCCATATCAAGATTCATATTCAGCATCTTGACCGCCTGCTCGGCCCCTCCAAAGGAATATGCCGCGTTGCATTTTCTGAATTCATCTCCGATATTCAGATACGTATCCCGGTAAATACTTACCAGCTTGATATCTCCCGTATCCATATTGATATTGGCAATCATGATACTGTCGCTTCGGCTGCCCTTGTA
>JAAWLQ010000088.1 GCA_022797995.1 Lachnospiraceae bacterium | reverse complement strand
TGCTGCCTGCTGCCTGCTGCCTGCTGCCTGCTGCCTGCTGCCTGCTGCCTGCTCTATACGGTTCTAACTTCAAGATTATCTGGTTGTAAACTTGTCTTACAGCTTTGTAGCTTTATAATATAACACCTTCGTCAAATTGTCAATAATTATTTTTATAATTTTAAAAAAATTGTTAAAACTTTATAAATATATCTGGTTTTATGCAAGTCTATAAACGGAATACAAAACGAGTCTGCCAGTTAAATTTGATGGACAGAGCCATTCTGCCTTTCCTCTTCCTTATTCTGAACGAAAAAAACAGGGCTATACAAACAATGTACAGCCCTGCTTTTTAAACTCTTCAATTTTCTCGTCTATCAGTTCCGGAGGCACATCCAGCTCCCTTGCAAGGCAGATACGACACAGGAACGTCGTACTGCCTCGGTTGATAAACTTTTTATGTGCTCCGATTTCATTATAGGTAAGTTTTTTTCCACACTGCATACACAGGGAATCCATGACTACTGCTCCACCACTCCGGCCCGGAATACTTCACAGTCAAAGGGCTCCAGTTTTCGCATGACCGTGCCATTTTTCACAGTAAATTTCTCTCCGGTCCATACTTCTTTCATTTCCAGTGTCTTCCCGGTACTCATTGGCAGCCCCAGTTCATCCAGGTTAAATCTTCCGACGCCCTTCTCTTCGCTGAGGTTGAACAGTCCTATGGCAATATCGCCGTCCGAAAGCATTCTTGCATACATCACCATGTCTTCCCCGCTCCAGATACCTGTCAGTTTCACCGGCTGACGGCAGACCGGATCCTGATTGATACGTATCAATTCCCGGTTCATCAGAATCTTCCTGGTTTCCTCATTCATGTTGCGGATATCGCAGCCGATCATCAGCGGGGAGCCCAGCAACGCCCAGACAGAGTAATGGGTTTTATACTGGACATCTGTGCAGCCTTTCAGGCCCACATTCCCCTTTCCGTACATTCCAACGATCAGCATGTCCATGTCGTTAAAGCAGCCCACGCCATTGTAAGGATGCAGCTTTTCCTGCTGTTTAATCAGTTTCTTAACGGATTCCCAGGTATCAAAAATATCTCCTGTGGAACGCCACATACTGGCGGCCGATTCCTTAATCCACTCGTGGGTCTCATCCGCTCCCCAGGAGCAGGCGCTGAACAGAATGTCTCTCCCGCAGTTCTCCAGCGCAAGGCCCATTCGGCGGTAGAGATACTTTCCCGCCACAATGGGGCTGTGGTAGCAATAGTCATACTTCAGGAAGTCCACGCCCCACCCCGCAAAAGTCTCCGCATCGATAAACTCATGCTCATAGCTTCCCGGATATCCCGCGCATGTCAGATTTCCCACACAGGAGTACATGCCGAATTTTAATCCTCTGGAATGAACATAATCGGCCACTGCCTTCATGCCGCCCGGGAACTTCTCAGGATCTGGAACCAGCCTTCCCTCTTCGTCTCTTTCCTTTAGAGACCAGCAGTCGTCAATAACCAGATAATCGTATCCGCATTCCAGCAGGCCGCTCTCGGCCATGATATCAGCCGTCTCCCTTATTAACTTTTCATTGATTTTCTCTCCGAATGTGTTCCATGAATTCCATCCCATGGGCGGTGTCAGTTTTACCATAATGCTCCTCCTTTTCTGCTCTTTTTTTCATCATATTCTATCGAAGAGTAGCCGTCAAGGATATTTTCTTTTAATCTGCCATTCTCCTTCCCGAATCTATTTTAGATATCGTCCTGCTGCCGCAATCACTTAAATAGCAGTGACAGCACCTTAGGCCGTGCCCCTGTTCCATACTTAAATTTCAATGCATGCCTGATGATTTCCGGCAGGTAATATTTATCGTTCTCTATTCTCAGATACCCTTCCTGTTTCATAATCCGTTCTTCTCCCTGGGTCAAATTAAAGGTATCACTGTGGAAAGGCAACGTCTTCTTCTCCGCCGATGCTTTCTCAAGCTTATCAAATATCGGATCCAGCGCCTTGATCTCTTCTCGGATTTCACGGATTTTTTCTACCGAGCAATCGGATACAGCTTTTTTAATTTCAAGAGGCATCAGGTATCTGTCCGGATAAACAGGTTTCCCCATAGTTGCAGTCGCCTTTTCCAAAAAACGTATAATATCCCTGGCCTGAAGCTGTCCATTGAAATCTGACAATGCCGCCAGAATCCATCTGGAGGAATTCGCCTCATTTGATGTGGGTTTCCCCAGTTTCACCCCCCATAATTTGTGAAGCGTCTTATCAATGACCTCTCGTGGTGCCATCTCAAGAGCTGCTTCTTCCCCGTAAAAATCCGGTACCACCTGACCGACCAGCCATACTGCAAGTCTCAGGGCCTCCGTACTGTTCCATTGCAATTCAACGGAGCGATATAAAGAATAGAACTGTTCATAATTAACCGTCAACGAATCTCTTGCCATGTCTTTTCTTAAAAAAATCATAAGCCCCATATTTTTACAGCGCACTTTTATCTCATCCAGCAAGTCTCTGCACAAGGCTACTATGGCATTTTTTTCTGTTTCAGAAGATATGGTCCGCTGAAAAATTTCTTCCAATCCGTCTATTAAAAATAATATCTTGATTCCTCTGGCACTTAAGTCCTCCTCCATCTCCTCAAGGGACTGATATGCACCGCTCATCGCCTCCAATATCACTTTCTTCCAAATCTCTTTCCATCCCAAAATATCATACTTTTTCCGTGCATATCCCAGCAGTGCATCTCTGTTCTTAATATATCCTGACAGGCTCATTTTCCCTTTCAGACCATAATTGTTATAATTTCTTATTGCCTCCTCTATAATCTCATGAAATCCTCCTGCGTTGCCCGATGCCAGCAAAGGAATTGTTATCACCTGTCCCTCGTGAATTTCACCCTCTGCCCTGTACAGAGCATTTTTATCCATATGCGAAACGAACTTCTCCCAACACTGATTTCGCAGAACCTCTCTGTATAAAAAGTTTTCCCGGAACCTTTGGCCCCCATAACTACTGTGTTGGGAACGGTATTTCTATATTTTCTTATCAGATTCTGAATGGAATCTGTCATCAGAACTTCAAACGCACCGTTCCCCTCCGCTGTAATCTGCCTTACAGCAAAATCATGGATTCGTTTGATAACCTCCTCCCGTTTCAGCTGAGCTTCTGTTTTCTGCACTTCTTTTTGAACGCCATAACTGTTCCGTACAATTTCCAGCATGTTCTTATAGAAATCTCTGCCGCTCAGATTTTTCATAATTTTCTCCAGAGATTCCAAATGCACAAGTTCGCTTGCAAAAGGCAGCTGCGTCACAACATTGTCGGTTATGGACACATTTTCGTCTGCAACATATTGGTCATATACGGAAACCAGCTGGCTGATAATGTCGGTAATGTTGATTCCCTCCTGCCCCATTGTCAGCAAAATTTCCGGGATCATGGTATCTGCCTTTAGCGGTAGTCCCTTACTTAACTGATGGAGTAAGATTTCGGTCCCTTTTACCGACTGATAGGATGTGGACGTTACCAGGTATTTTTTTACGCGAGGATCAAATAACATTGGTGCCGAAAATTCACTCAATCCCGCCCTTAAATCAACTAATACCAGTTCTGCACCCAGTTTATCGCCAAGCTTTGATAAAACTTCCGCCAATATATATTTTTTATTGTAGCTGACAGCAAGACTTTCCGGACTCGAATACATATCAAGTAGTTGCTCTATATATCTGTAAGTCGGCAGAACAATATGTTCCACAATACTCTTTTCCGTCTCTATTTTAACTGTCAATTCCAATACTCTGTCGGCAACCGCCTCTATGATTTCATCGACACTGTCTTTTCCCTGTGTCACCTCCAGCAAATCCAGAAAGCTGAATTTCGGCTCCTCTCCCCCGGAAGTAAGCCAGGTAATTCCCGGTGCTTCTATATCTGCGTCTATAATAAGCAATCTTTGAGGATTCTTCGGATCTGTAAGAGATGACCATGCCTTGACAAAGGCCAATACTGACAATGTGCGTCCCACACCTCCCTTATAGGAATGAAAAGCCAGCACAGGTACCCCGGGCAACTCGCTGTCTATAAGTTCACTGTAGTATGCACTTTTCTGATATAATACATTCTTAAAAAGAGGTACTATCTTTCCGCTCCCCTCTTCTTTTTCCACCATTTCTTCCATTTCAATAACGACATTTAGATATTCTCCTGGCAAATCCAGCTGAATTTTTTCACCGTCATATTTATTGTCCAGTATCTCGTTTATCCTCTCTCTTGCGGCGTCAACAGATGTATTACAGTTTAAATAAATTACCATCTCTTCCGCATATACTTCAATATCAGCGATTGTATTCTTCCACTTTTCTCTGTTCAGCAATATTTTTCTTTCCACATCTTTCCATGTATACAACAGCATCTCTTCACATCCCTTCTTCTATCCAACAGACGACGTTTTTCAACGTATCCTCCAGTTTTTCTTCTTTTTCGTGTCCTTTTTCATTTAGACTGATGCAATAGCGATAGAGCTGATGATATGCATCTGATAGAACCGAATCCTTATGTACTGTTTCCAATTGCGGAAACTTGAAAATCCCCAGCTGCCCCAGCTCTTTTAATAGTTTTTCCATGGGATTTTAAAATATCTTTTTTCTTTTCGTCTGCGCCCTCCAGTATTCGTCTGGGATTTTCTTCCCGCCACTGAACCAATAGTTTATATTTCAGTCCGCATTCTACACTGTAAATTAACAAAAGTCTCCTGCTGTTAACATCGGAATTTTCACTTCTCAGCCGCTTATATAATTCATAATGCTTCTTATACCCTCTTCTATAGTCCCGCTTATCTGCGACTATCATATTGATATTCCCCCATTCTATTTGTAATTAGTACCTATACATCTAATTATCAGCACAAACTTTGACCATATCAACATTGTACCACATATTTTCCTTCTTTCATACTTCTATATTCTGTTTCTCAATACATCGTCACTGCCCATTTCTCATATTATCTCGTTTTCTTATCCTAAGTTGATCTAACTCGTTTCCCGCCACATCAACTCCATAATTTTTCATATCCCGCATCTCATCGGATTGCTTCATCTCAGAATAAATTTTCAGCAGCTTCTCCCCGACATGAATACAATCTTATCTTGGATTGACAAATCGCAGCAATCGTCTATATAATGGAAATATATGGTTAATCGCATATTAACCTCAATATTACGTTTGCATTACGGAGGTACAACACCATGAAAAGTATTCGAACCAAAATCACTCTGTGTCTCATCCTGACCGTTCTGACAGCGTTAATTGCTGCCGGACTGTCCGGCATTATCCCCAACTACAAAAGTACCATCTCCACTGTGGAATATATGATGAGTGAAACTGCAATCCTTGCGGCAGAGCGGGTGGAACAGGAACTGTCCGCCTACAAAAATGTGGCAATGGACACCGGATGCATTCCACAGTTGTCCGATCCTGCCCTGTCAGCAGACGAGAAAAAGGCCATCATTGACGAACGCTGTACAATGCATGGATTCCAGCGGGGGAACATCATCGGTTCGGACGGCATCAGCATTTTTGACGGGAAAGATTACACTGACAGAGAGTATGTACAGCAGGCCATGCAGGGCAATGTCTATGTATCGGAGCCTCTGATCAGTAAAATCACCGGTGAACTGTCCATTATGGTTGCGGCTCCTCTCTATGCCGACGGCATTCACGGCTCCGCTATTGTGGGCGTCGTATACTTCGTCCCCCCGGAAACCTTCCTGAATGATATCGTATCTTCCATTCAGATCGGAGATAACAGCAGGGCTTATATGATTAATAAGTCAGGTGATACCATTGCCGATGTCACCCTGGATACTATCACTGTACAAAATATTGAGACGGAAGCCCAGAACGATTCTTCCCTGAAAGATCTGGCGGCGATTCATTCGGCTATGCGCCGTGGAGAAAACGGGTTCGGCAGCTATGCAGACCCTGAAGGTAACATGTTTATTGCCTATGCGCCCGTAAAAGACACCGACAGCTGGAGCATTGCCGTTACCGCACCACAGTTAAACTATCTGTCCACTACTTATAATGCCATGGCTATCAACATCATTGTAATGGCCATCGCCGTGCTGATTTCCGTTTTCGTCGCTTTGATTCTGGCCGGCAATATCAGCAAACCAATGAAAGCCTGTGCAAAACGGATGCAGCTTCTGGTGCAGGGGGATCTGGAAACTCCCATACCTAAAATTACAAGTAAGGACGAAACAGGTATGCTGGCGGCCTCTACCTCCGCATTGGTGGAAGGTCTAAGCACCATTATCACCGATATCGGATATCTGCTGAATGAGCTTGCAAACCAGAATCTGGATGTCCGTACACAGCACGAAGATGTATATGTGGGCAGCTTCCGGAACATTCTGCTCTCCATGCGGCATCTGAAGATTCAGCTCAGCGATATCATGCGGCAGGTCAACCATTCCGCCGACCAGGTATCCGCAGCCAGCAATCAGCTGTCCGCCGGCGCCCAGACTCTCAGCCAGGGCAGCGTAGAGCAGGCAAGTTCCGTGCAGGAACTCGCCGCACGAATCAATGAGATTTCCAATCAGGCAAAGGATACGGCCCGGGGTGCTGTGGAGGTCCGCAGCCAGACCCATCATGCAGGTGAAGAAGTGTCGATGTGCAATCAGCAGATGCAGACTCTTATGGAGGCCATGACTAAAATACAGACCAGTTCCGATGAAATCGGCAAAATCCTGAAAACCATAGAAGACATTGCCTTCCAGACCAATATCCTGGCTCTAAATGCCGCGGTGGAGGCCGCAAGAGCAGGGGAGGCAGGCAAGGGATTTGCAGTGGTTGCCGAGGAAGTCCGCACGCTTGCCGGCAAATCGGCAGAGGCATCCAAAAACACCTCCGCACTCATCGAGCATTCCACAAATGCGGTACATACAGGTACACAAGTTGCAAACCATACGGCTGACATTCTGCTGGAGGTTGTGGACAGTATCCAGTCCGTGGTAAATTCCATCGACACCATCGCGGCGGTATCCAATGAGCAGTCCGATGCCGTATGGCAGGTTTCCGAAGGAATCAACCAGATTTCCATCGTAGTACAGAATAACAGCGCAACCGCAGAGCAGAGCGCGGCCGCCAGCGAACAGCTCTCCGCGGAGGCGGAAGGCTTAAAGCAGCTGGTAAATCAGTTCACACTGGCCAGCGATTAATCTGAAAATGGGCTGTCGCACGAATGCGACAGCCCACTGGTCTTTCCCTTCCCGCAGCCATTCAAATTCCTCTATCCCGACATTCTTTATCCTGTCCCGTTATTTCAGCCAGGCATCTTTCCTAAACTCCCATGCACCAAGCCACTCCACTATATATGAAAGTCGGGAGTTTAGAAGATGACATAGGGACTTTTACAGTAATTTCGAACATTACCGACTACATCTTACCTGCAGCTCCTCCCAACGTCTGTCTACCTCCTGCTGGAACTGTGCGATCAGATCTTCGTTTCCGGGCTTGAACAGATGTCGAAAACGGCGCTGAGGGCGCAGAAAATCTTCGATAGGCAGCTTCGTTTTAGGCACGTAGCTGAGAATCCACTTTCCGTCCACCACCTCATACAGTGGCCAGTAACAGGTCTCAACAGCTTTTTTACATATTTCCATAAGATCTGATGTCTCATATCCCCATCCTCTGGGGCAGGGTGCAAGGACATTCAGGAAAGCAGGGCCCGGCGTATAAATTGCCTTCTCTGCCTTTGTATACAGGTCCTTGAAATTCGTGGTAAAAGTAGTCTGTCCCACATAGGGGATATGGTGCTCCGCCATGATGGCAGCCAGGTCCTTGCGCACCTGCACCTTGCCGTTTGACACCTTGCCCGCCGGTGTGGTGGTGGTATCCGCGAACTGCGGCGTTGCGGAAGAGCGCTGGGTTCCTGTGTTCATATAGGCGCCGTTGTCATAGCAGACATATACCATGTCATGTCCCCGCTCCATGGCACCGGAAAGGGACTGGAAACCGATATCATAGGTTCCGCCGTCGCCGCCGAAGGTAATGAATTTATACTCCTCTTTTATCTTCCCTCTCTTTTTCAGCACCCGATATGCGGTCTCCACACCGGACAGTGTGGCCCCCGCATTTTCAAAGGCATTGTGGATATAGCTGTCCTCGTATGCTGTATAAGGGTACATAAACGAGGAGACCTCCAGGCATCCGGTGGCATTGCCCACTACGGCCCGATCTCCCTCATGCAGCGCCCGCAGCACCGCCCGCACCGCCACCGTTCCGCCACAGCCTGCACACATCCGGTGCCCCGGCGCCAGCCTCTCCGGTTTGTTCATCACTTCTTTCAAATTATATGCAGCTTCCATATTCTGCTCCTTCATATTTGTCTGCGTTCTTTCTCCCTTTATTACCTGCTGCGCAGTCCTATGTACTCGTACATATCCGTTATCCTGTGCTCTGCCGCAATTTTCTCCAGCTTCTCATATACCTGACAGAAATCTTCCACCGTGATATCTCTGCCGCCCAGTCCGTACAGGTAATTCACAGCCTCCGCCTGGCACTTCGCCTGATAGAGCGCTGCCCGTACTTCCGCGCCCAGAGGCCCTCCCGTGGCGGAGAACATCTCCGAGCGGTCCAGTATGGCAACCGCCTTCACATGGGCCAGCGCCGCCCCGATCTCCTCCTCGGGGAAGGGACGGAACACTCTGATTTTCAGCAGACCCACCTTTTTCCCGGTGGTATTCCTGATCTGGTCAATGGCCGCCTTGCAGGTCCCTGCAGCGGAGCCGATAATCACCACCGCATACTCCGCATCCTCCAGGCGGTACTCTTCAAAGAACCCATATTTCCGTCCTGTCATGGCTTCGAACCGCCGGGCCACTTCCAGAATCACCCTGCGGGCATTGATCATGGCCTGCCGCTGTCCCCGCTTTGTCTCCATATAATAGTTGGACACGGCATAAGGTCCCACCGCCAGCCTCTCCTGTGGATTTAAGAGGTAATGCTCCGGCTCTCTCTCACCCACGAAATTCCGGACCAGATCATCTTCCACCAGCAGAATGTTCTCCACTCCGTGGCTTGTGATAAAACCATCCTGGCAGATCATCACCGGAAGCATCACATCTTTGTGCTCCGCAATAGGATATGCCTGTAAAAAGTTATCATAAGCCTCCTGGTTGGACTCCGCATAGATCTGTATCCACCCGCTGTCTCTGGCCCCCATGCTGTCGGAATGGTCCGCATTGATATTGATAGGGCCGGACAGGGCACGATTCACCAGGGCAAGCACCACAGGCAGTCTGTTGGAAGCCGCCACATACAGCTCCTCCCACATCAGAGCCAGACCGCAGGAGGAAGTGGCCGTGAGGGCTCTGGCCCCGGCCGCCGATGCGCCCACAGTAGCGCTCATGGAGCTGTGCTCGCTTTCCACCGGGATAAATTCCGTGTCAATCTCTCCGTTTGCAATATAGTTCGCCACATACTGGGGAATCTCCGTGGAAGGCGTGATGGGAAAGGCCGGCATCACATCCGGATTGATCTGTCTGATGGCATAGGCCACTGCCTCATTGCCGGATAAACGTTCTCTCACAGCCATTTATTTTCCCTCCTTCATGGTAATCGCACCAAAAGGGCACACCTTTGCACAGATGCCACAACCTTTGCAATGGTCGTAATCAAATTCCATCCGCTGTTTGTCCTTCACCGGAATGGAGGAATCCGGACAGACCGGGGTGCAGAGAAGACACTGCTTACACTTTTCCTGATTCCATACCGGTGTGGATGTACGCCATTCTCCTGTGTGGAATTCTCTGGAAGTGGCCGCCTCATAAATCTGATTACCCTCCGTGATATCCTGCCAGGGACTGTTCTCATTAATCCTTTCGCTGATCATAGCTTCAACCTGCCTTTCTCTCCTTCTGCAGCTGCACAGTCGCCTCATGGGAAGAATACCTGCTCTTTGCAATTTCCCCGAAGGTAAGCTTCAAAGCTTTCATATTCCCTTCAATGACCTCGGGCTTCTTGGCAAATTTATGCCGGAAGGAGGCCTCCATCTCCCGAAGGAATTCTTCCTGTTCCATGACGCCGGACACTGCCACCACTGCTGCCAGCATGGGAGAATTGGGATAATTCTTCCCCAGCGCCTGCAGGGAAATGGCTTTGGCGTTCAGGGTGTAGACCGCCCCTTTATAGCCATGCAGAAGAGGAAGCAGCTCTTCCTTCCGCTTTTCCGTATTGATAATCACGGCGCCGCTTTCCTTCAATCCATGGGTCACGTCCGTGCTCTCCAGCAGCCCGTCGTCCACTACCACCACATAATCCGGGTCATAAATATTGGAATGTACTGTAACAGGCTCTGTGCTGACACGGTTGTAAGCCGTAATCGGCGCTCCCATCCGCTCCGGGCCGTATTCCGGAAAGCCCTGCACATATTTTCCCGCCTTGAATGCCACATCTGCCAACAAAAGGGCCGCTGTCTTTGCTCCCTGTCCGCCTCTGCCATGCCATCTGATTTCCATTGTGTTTTTCATATCTGCTCCTATCTGCGTGTTCTGACACACGCTCTTACTGTCTGACGTTTCGATTTCCCATTCCGTTTTGCTTTTTGCAGGGATGCCTTCCTTTACCCGCTTCGAGGCCCGCATACCGCTTCACAGGTAAACCCCTCCGTTCCCGCCGCCAGGCCGCATGCCGCCTCAGCGGCAAACTTCCATATGCTGGCCTGTGCATAGAAAAAGACCTCCACCGCAAACGGTAGAAGCCTCCATTTTCTGCTTAATCCCATCTACGACATACCAACATATGCGTCCTCTATTACGGAAGGAATCCGTCAGCATCTACTTGCATACCTGCTTTGGTGCTGCAACTCAGGAGGGATTTTCCATAGATTCTACTCGTACCGCTTCTCAGCTTTACGCGGCTCTCTGTAAGCTTTCAAAAATATGTACTCGCTCCGTCATCGTCTTTATTAATTTTTTTCTATTCTAATCACAATTTCCGCTTTTGTCAACAATTTTTTTCAGGCTTTTCTTTCCGCTATTTTTTTCAGGCTTTTCTTTCCGCCCTTTTCTTTCCGCAACATGCCCAAATGCGAAAAATCTCGTAATATTATTTCAGGCAGAACATGGAAATGCTCTACCTGAAATATTTAACGTATGTCTTTTAAATACGCTTCTGCATTTTCTTCTGTCAAGCCAAACTTTTCACAGATTTGATTCAGAATAATATCACTCGATATTTGTAACTCTTTTAAAGTCAATATCATAGCTGTTATTCCTTTATCAAGTCCCTTCTGAATTCCCTTCTCCTCTACACCTTTGCTCAAATTACACATAAGCGACACCTCACTTTCCAAGGCTAAAGTCATTCTGATATGAAAATCTTCCTCCAATATCTGGCACTTATCCTGTGAACCTGTCTCCGTGGACAGAAGCACATTCAACAGTTTCAATAAATCCGTACCCGAATCT